>CAMWLB010000401.1 GCA_947174985.1 uncultured Lachnospiraceae bacterium
ATTCGAACCCCCGACCCACGGCTTAGAAGGCCGTTGCTCTATCCAACTGAGCTACGAACACATACGATGCAAAACTGCACCGACGAATGATATTGTAACGTATCGCGATAGGATTGTCAACACTATTTTCCTCTAAAAATACAGAAAATCAAGATTTTCGCGTTCTGTTTTACGCTTTTTCTACAACCGCAGACCACGATACCGGTTAAAGCATGCATAAATTTCCTGCTCCCTCGGCACTGCCAGATGAATCGGCAGATATGTACCGCCACAGACAGCCTCGATACCCTTTTCTGCAATCAATTTGGAAAGCATGGCAACCGCCTCCCTGATGGTTCTTCTGCCGTCAAAAAGGTGTTGCTCCGCATATTTTAACAGATACCCCAGGGCGCCGAGCTGCTCCGCATCCACAAGCTGCTCCACATATCGCATATCAATGGTTTCCTTATTTATCAGAATACCGTCCAGCCCCATCGTCTTGATTTTCAGCCGGTCATTGTCCCAGACAGCCTTGTCGCTCTTCGGACATCTTGCAAAAGCGGGACGCTCATAAGAGGGCGCTTCGCCTGCTTCCACCCGAAAAGCCTCCGCTTCCTTTTTGGCAAATTCCGTGATATCCACAGGGCGGTAATTGTCCATCTGTATAATGCAGTCTGCCTTGAAAAAATAAGAGCCCGAACTGCCCGCCACAAGCACGGTGGACACACCTTCTTGTTCGTAAAGTTCCCTTACCCTGTCGATAAAAGGAATAATCGGCTCCTTGCTGCGGTTTACTACCCGCTGCATCAGCTCGTCCCGTATCATAAAGTTGGTCGCACTGGTATCCTCGTCAATCAAAAGAAGCCCTGCGCCCGCCTCCATTGCCTCGACCACGCCTGCTGCCTGCGAGGTGCTTCCGCTGGCATCTTCAGAATAAAACGATTTCGTGTCCTTACCGTTCGGCAAATCCCTGATAAACATGGAAATATCCACATTCTTCACGCTTCTGCCATCCTCCGCACGGATTTTCATCGCAGTATCCTGTGTGATGACATACTCCCTGCCATCTCCGGCAATATGGTTGTAGACGCCTCTCTCTATGGCTTCCAGCAGGGTTGACTTGCCGTGATAACCCCCTCCGGCTATCATGGTGATGCCCTTTCGTATGCCCATGCCCTTGAGCTCTCCCCTGTGGGGCAGTTTCAAGGTAACTTCCAGTGTTTTGGGGGAAGAAAATACCACCGCTCCCTTCATCGGTCTGTCCGACACGCCCGACTCCCTCGGCAGTATGGCGCCGTTTGCCACAAATACCACCAAATCCTGCTCCTCGAGCTTTTCCCTGATATACTGCTGGTCATCTGCCAAATCCGCATTTTCTCTCAGCTTACCCGCAGGAAGCGACGCGTAAAGCAGGGATTTCTCCACACACTCCGGCAAAAAGCCAAACAAAATCTTTTTCAGTTCGCCTGCATTTACAGTCCTTCCATTTGCCGGAAAACCAACTTCCATGCGCACGCAGATATCGCCCGTCTTCTCCTCAATCCTGCAGGCGCTTCGCTCCAGAATCTCCTGTCCCGGGCGGCTGACACCCATCAGACCGCTTTTTCCCGAGCCCCTCGCCTTAAAGGAATAATCGTCTATCCGCCTGCCAAACTGCCTGAGCAGGTAATCCTGCAGTGCAATCCGTCTGTGCCTTTCATTGTAAAGTGCGGCAGGAAAGCCTGCCACCCTTCCCGATACATGGATACTGACCTTAGAGGGAGCCGCAAAAGGATCTCCCTGCACATGGTCGATTCCCAGCACATATTTTCCAAAAGTATACGTGCCCTTGGTATCCTTGTATGCCGGATAGCCCCTCCTGTCTATCCTGTCCAAAAGCGCCCTTAAATCCTCTGCATTTTTCATAACCTATCCTCTTTTTTCTTATCTCAGATTTCAGCGTTTGGCAGGCTTCTTCCTTCTGCCTGTCACGCCTTACAGTTCATTGCCGTTCTTTTTGCCCTCCACAAAGGCAAGCGCATTGTCCAGTGTCGTCTGGCTGATTGCTTCCAGCGCTTCCTGTGTGAAAAAGCCCTGATGGGAAGTCACCATAACGTTGGGGAAGGAAAGCAGCCTCGCCATAGTGGAATGTTCCAGTATTGTATCCGACATATCCTCGTACACCGTTCCGGTTTCCTCTTCATACACATCCAGTCCCACGGCAAAAAACTTGCCGTCCCTGATACCCTGAATCAAATCTTCCGTCTTTATCAGCGCGCCTCTGGAAGTGTTTACCAGCATAACGCCATCCTTCATTTTGCCTATGGTATCTTCGTTAATCATATGGTAGTTCTCTTCCGTCAGCGGGCAGTGCAGGGAAATCAAATCCGACTCTGCAAGCAAATGCTCAAAATCCACATATTCCACGAAATCAAGGCTCTTATTGGGGTACAAGTCATAGCCGATAACCCGCATGCCAAAGCCATGGCAGATTTTTGCCATCGCCGCGCCGATTTTTCCGGTTCCCACGATGCCTGCCGTCTTGCCATAGAGATTGACACCCATAAGACCCGCAAGATTAAAATTGTTTTCACGACATTTGATATATGCTTTGTGCATATGCCTGTCCGCCGTCAGCACCAACGCCATGGCATGTTCCGCCACGGCCTCAGGCGAATATCCCGGGACACGCATCACGGTTATACCGCATTCCTTTGCCGCATCCAAATCCACATTGTTGAAGCCTGCGCAGCGCATCAGTACCAGCTTCACGCCGCATTTGGCCAGGATGCGTATCGTCTTTTCCGAAAGGTCCATATTAACGAACGCGCAGACCGCCTCATAACCGTCCGCCAGCCTTGCGGTTTCCGGCTCCAGCTTCGGCTCTATAAAGGTAATCTCCAAATCATGATAACTGCCGCTCTTTAAAAGCGTCTCAAAAAACTCTTTATCATAGCTCTTTGTTCCGAAAAATAATATATTCATGTTTTTTCTCCTTTTCTATATTTACTTTTTTAACACTGAAACCATTCAAAGCATGCTACAAAAATCGTTTGCATTTTTCTTTTATATTATGTAGGAAAACAAAAA
>CAMWLB010000402.1 GCA_947174985.1 uncultured Lachnospiraceae bacterium
CTTCTTATCCGACTGACGGCGGCGTGTGGAGCATCAAAGGGAATGTTGTACTTCAGGATGTCAGCATAGAAGAAGGACAGAAATATTACTACAGTCTGCGGCTTCAGGGAGATTCTGCACAGGCAGGAGAATGTCTTGTAGAAAGTGCAAGCCTTTATGACGGAGCAAGAGTACATTTTAACAGCTTTTTTGTAGGCGCGGGCGAGGAGACAGTGATTTCCGGAACCTTCGTTGCAGACAAGACAGTATCAGATCCGGTTATCCGTCTGCAGATAGGCAATCCGTCTGACGGTGTTTCGGAAAATAATCTCCACATCAGCGATGTGGTTTTCGGCAAGCTGGAGGGAGATTTAGAGACAGTCAAAACGATAGATGCGTTTTGTGCCTATGGCCAGAATACGGCAAATGCGACAAATCCGGAGCAGCCGTTTATGACTTACAATGGAACTGATGAGGACAATGAGAAAGGCGTAGGAACGATATATCAGGAGAACGGCAGTCTGTTCTACCGTATTGATCAGGGAGGAACAACGGATTGGCACAATAAGCTTGTATGTGGTTATACAGAAAATCCTCTGACTCTGGCAGCAGACAGTTATTATACGATTGAAATTACGGCAAAGGCAACAAAGGATGTATCCTGCGGTTTCTTCTTAAATCCGCTTGGCAGTTGGGATCCCAGAATTTCCGAAGGGATGGATATTACAACACAGGAGCAGACCTTTACCTTTGAAACGACGGACACCTTTGTTCTGGATATGGATTTTGAGATGTTATTCCAGTTTGGCTCAGAGGATACGGCCCAGCTTGGCGAAGTTACGATTGAAATTTCGAATATAAAGATTTTGCAGAGAAGTGTATATTGATTTTGAGTCCGCCGAAGCGGACGCGGGGTAAAGTATGAAAAGCAGATTTTGGACAATAGTGATGGGGCTTTTGCTTCCGATATGCATTCTTTTTTGCGGCTGTGCGGAATCAGGAAAACAGTATGAGGTTGCGTTTAGTGGAAATTATGCGGCGTCCGGCGAATATGCCGGACAGACCGTTTCCGCGGGAAAGAAGCTGGAGGAGCCGGAGGCGCCTGTACGAGAGGGATATGTTTTTCTGGGTTGGTTTCAGGATGCAGGACTGACAGAAAAGTGGGATTTCAAAAAGAACAAGGTGAAATCCGATATGACGCTTTATGCGGGATGGGATGTCGATACCGGTGATGAGATTGTGTACCCTGAAAACGACAAGGATTTCTCTTCTCTCAAAACGCCGGGAAGTCAGGAAGCAGCTTATGACTATTCTATGTATTTCCTGCCTTCTGTGGACGGGGTGAATCAGCCGTATGTGGGGGACACCATGCCGTATTACGAGAACGGGGTGTATTACATCTATTATTTGAAGGAGGGAGGAGACTCCTACAATCATTCCATTTATCTTGCAACCACGTCAGATTTTATAACCTATTCAGAACAGGAAGAGCCTGTGTTGGAAGCATCCAGAGAAGGCGGTCAGGATAGTTGGATTGGAACGGGCTCGGTGGTGAAGGTTGAGGATAAATATTATTTCTTCTATACGGGACATACGGGTTCGGAAGTGGCAGAGTATAAGGAGAAAGTTATGGTTGCAGTCAGCAGCAATCTGACTTCTTTTGATAAACTGACCGAATGGGAGATTACGCCGCCATCAGAGCTTGGACAGAAAAATGATTTTAGAGACCCGCAGGCTTATTATGATACGGCAAGCGGAACAATTTCCCTTACGGTAACAGCCTCCAAGGGCAATGTGGCAAGGATTCTGAAGTATACTGTCAGTGCGGACTTGCAGGGTGTAAGTTACGATGGCATTATATTCAGTAATTCTGTGGGGGATTTCTGGAATCTGGAATGCAGTGATACCTTTAAAATAGGAGATAAATGGTATATTACGTATTCGGCACAGGATGATACTCTCTGGTATGCCTCATCCGATGAACAGTTTGGCCCTTACTCTGAGCCAAAACGTCTGGAAGGTAAGCTGTTTTATGCGGCGAAACATGTGGAAGACGGTGAAAACTCCTATATGGTCGGCTGGGCGAGAAGAGCAGAGTCGGTTTCTTCCACACAGGATGTAGCCGGCTGGGCAGGAAATCTGCTTGTGCAGAAGATTGTCTGCAAAGAGGATGGGGAACTGATTCTGGTACCGGTAGATGCGGTTGCAGAACAGTTTTCCGTGAGACGGGAACTTTTGCTTGATGATTCCCATACGTTTTTGGAAGCCGGTTCGCTCTATCAGTATATCGATGCGTTTACCTGCTATGAAAGTTTTATGCTTACCGGAGATTTTACCTTTTCCGGAAATGGTTCCTTTGGGCTTGCATTTGATTTCAATGGAAAAGCAGAGAAATATAAGCTGATTTCAATAAAACCGGGTGATGGCAATGGCATACTTCAGCTTTCTTTTAATGAAGGAAGTACGATTATAGCCGAGAAGGAAATTTGTCTTGTTCCGGGAGAAGATTATTCGTTTACTTATATTCAAGAAGGTTCCGTAGGCGTATTTTATATTGATGACATGGCAGCTCTCACTGTGAGGATTTATGGCGCAAGTGGAAAGAGCATCAAATTGTTTGCTGAGAACAATCAAGTTGTATTTACGTCATTGAGGGAATATACAAGGCAGTAAATATTAGAAAACCGGAGGAAGTACTATGGAAAGCCAGAAGTTACGGGAAGCAAGGAAATATGAGAAGGCAATGGAAGTGAAAATTGCAGCGGGAGAGCGTCCTGCTTTTCATCTCTCTGCCCGTGTGGGCTGGATGAATGACCCAAACGGATTCTCCTATTACAATGGCGAATACCATCTTTTTTACCAGTATAACCCATATGAATCTGTATGGGGACCGATGCATTGGGGACATGCGGTGAGTAAGGACCTTCTGCACTGGGAATATCTTCCGGTGGTGCTTGCACCGGACAATTCTTATGACAAAGACGGGTGTTTTTCCGGCAGTGCGGTTGAACTTGCAGATGGAAGGCAGCTTCTGCTGTATAC
>CAMWLB010000403.1 GCA_947174985.1 uncultured Lachnospiraceae bacterium
CACCTGATCGTACTCACAGGGAATCGGAAGCATAAAATTTTCAAACTTGGCGCTGTACGTCTCCGCAAACCATTCCTTAGGATACTTTTTCTTCGGCCAGCGCACATAATCAAAGAAATTTGTCAAGTACTCGCTTTCTTCTTCTTTAAACATCATCGCAATACAATGAGCCCCTCTTTCAAATTCCGATGTGAGTTCCGCCCATTTTTCCTCTATAAGCAGTTGCCTGTTAATCTTTATGCCACAACTCGTCTCCAGATACTGAATTCCCTCCCAGATTTCCTCCACATATGCCTTTTTTTCTTCTTTCTGATTCTCAATATTCTTGTACACTCCCTCATATAAAGAGCAACTCAACTGTCCGCCCCGCAAAGCTATCTCAGCCAATGTTTGCTGCACAGCCCTTTCATTCTCATTCCGGGGCAGATAATCCAACGGAAAAATATCCACTCCAGCAGAAAACGGACACCCATGATACTGCTCCAGCCATTCCTTATCCATACGAATATGCGCGCTATTCTGAACGAGTAAATGATATTCCTCAAAGCCCCCTGTATTCAAGGGGCTTCTCACATAGAACTCCTGAGACAATTCACGAGGCAATAGCTGCACCAGCTTGTTAAAGCCATCCCTTTTAACCCAGATATCAATGTCATCGTCCCATGGGATGAAGCCCTCATGGCGGATTGCTCCCAGCAGTGTGCCATACGCCGCATACCAGGCTATATCATGTCTGTCACAGACTTCCGCCACCTTCTGCAGCACTTCCAGTTCCGCCGCCCATGTAGCTTTCATCATATTATCAATATAGAAACCTTCTCTGATCTCCTGTTCAAAAAAACCGTCCTGAAACTCCAACATCCAAATCTCCTTTCCGGCAAATGCTCTTCATATACCGCCATTTCCCTGCCATCCTCAAACAGTTCCATCAACTCCTCCTGACTGTTGGATACTTCTTGACATTTTTGATCACTTCACTGTTCTGGCAGGAGTAGAGCCTGTCAACATTCAGCGGGTTGTCATAGTACCAGGCTATATACTTCAGATTTATGCTCCGGCACACCTTTGACAGCATGGACCAATAATCCATATCTCCTGTAATCCTTATTCGTCGTGACCAACTGCTTATTACTCTTTCCTCCTTGCGCAGACCGCAAACTGAAAAGCCTCATACATAAAGCGTGAGGCGCTGCTTTGCATCTCCAGAAATTTGTCAATCAATATTCCTTGTTCTTCAGAATACGGAGAAATGAGGGAATCTATATGTTCTATTTCATATATCGGCTTATTTTTCTATAATGTTACCCTGCGCGAGTTTAAATCGGGTGTTTCCCGCCCGGCAGCGCCTCGCCTCATATCGCTCCGTCTCCACCCAAAAGAGTTCTGGTCAAGCATATAAAACTATGGTAAAATATAAGCAAAATTGATATGCTAAAGGAGCACCCATGAAAGTAAGCATAATTATCCCCTGCCACAATGTAGAACAGTACATTGACCGCGCTCTGTCCAGCCTCTCGTCACAGACTATAGGTATGGAAAACCTGGAAATCATCTGTGTAGATGATGCGTCCACAGACCACACCTGGGAACATTTATTGATCTGGGAACAGAAATATCCCGACAATATACTTCTGGTGCAATGCGAGGAGAATGGCAGACAGGGCCGTGCAAGGAACATCGGTCTCTCTCATGCCACCACCGAGTGGATTGCCTTTATTGACTCGGATGACTGGGTGGAACCGGACTATTTTGAAAAATTGTTTCAGATCGCCTTAAGTACCTGGAGCGATGTGGTCTGCTGCCGTTTTGTCCGTGATCCCAGCGCCTCCCTTTCCCTTTTGTCCAATCGAATGACGGGAAAAGAAAGCCGGCTTCTGGTGATTGACAGTGAAGAAAAGCGGAAAATATTCCTAAGCACATACAGCATGGAAAGCTCCTGCTGGGGAAAGCTTATTCGAAAAGCGCTATTGACAGAAAATGATATCTTTTTCCCTGAGGGAGTTGCCTATGAGGATAATTTATGGAGCAGTCTGCTTCATATATATGCGGAAAGAGTATACATGCTGGAAGAGATCCTTTATCACTACTATGTCAATGATTTGTCTACAACCTTAAAAAAGGATGCTCTCAGTCATACCGACCTGTTGACAGTATATATACAGATGTGGGAAATCTGGGAAGCCAGAGGAATGCTTGACCGATACCGCACAGAACTGGAATTTCACTTTCTATGCTCCGGCTACCTGTGTTTTATGAAAATATTATTTCTGCGCTATTCAGTCCCGCCCTACAGTCTATACCTGCTGGCACGGGAGATTACGAACAGATTTATTGAAGATTACCGGACTAACCCTTACATACAGGACAATCTGAGTGAATTTTATCACCTGGTTTTGAAGAGCCTGACCTATCAATTAACTGGCGAACAGTTTCAAGCGTTGGCGCAGACAGCGCAGAGCTACTATTTGGGAATCGCTCCGTGACAAACCCAAGACGCTGTGCTATAATATTTTGAAAAGTCACCGATACATACCTATACTGACTAACGTTAAGATTTTCCAATTTCCGCACAGCACATGCTGCATAATCGGACAACATGCACTGTGCGGAAAGGAAAAACTAATCGTTAGTGAGTATAATTTGAAACGAGAGGATGAGCGATACATGGAGCAGTGCAGAGTCTGTCATTGGAAGGGAAATGCGGAGAAGCATGAAGCAAGAGAAATGATGCAAGGCCAGGGTGACAGCTTCACTTATTTTGTCTGCCCCCACTGTAACAGCTTGCAAATAGCAGAAATTCCTGTCGAATTAGAAAAATATTATGGAAAAGAATATTATAGCTATTCCAGACCGGATTGTTCTGTAGGAATCGTTCAGAAGCAGAATTCTACCAGAATTCTGGATGTAGGTTGTGGCGCAGGGGCTTTTCTTTGTCAGATGGCAAAACAGGGATATACCTGTGTCTTAGACACGGCTCCGAGCCCACGAGACTAAGGCGAAG
>CAMWLB010000404.1 GCA_947174985.1 uncultured Lachnospiraceae bacterium
CCTTTCTTCCGCGTTACATTCCGTAAGCTCGCCAACCGCATAAATTGGCGCAACCACCGTAAACTTGCAATTATTGACGGCAAAATAGGCTACATAGGGGGCATGAACATTGCCGACCGCTATGTCGATATTGCTCCTGATGGGCGTATTTGGCGCGACACTCATCTTCGTGTGGAGGGTCCTGTCATTGAATCCATGATGTATAGCTTTGCTATTGATTGGAATTTCCTCCGTCCCGACGATGATGTGAAGCCTTTGGCGGTCATAAAGTGCGAGCCAAAAGGGGACGTGGATATGCAGCTTGTCACATCCGGACCCATCGACCAATGGAACAATCTTGTCTTATGCTTCCAACAAGCCATTGCTTCCGCTGCGAAGAGAATATATATCCAGACTCCTTATTTTCTTCCTACAGACGCTCTTCTGAAGGCATTGCAGGGGGCTGCCCTGTCAGGAGTAGATGTGCGCATAATGATTCCTGAACATACCGACTCCATTCTTCTTGGATATGGCAGCCGCTCTTTCATTGCAGACTGCCTTAAAGCAGGAATAAAACTATATCTCTTTACTCCCGGTATGCTCCACGCCAAGACTATGATCATCGACGATGATTTCGTCACAACAGGCTCTGTAACCTTCGATTTCCGCAGTTTTGAAAATAACTTTGAAGCCAATCTCCTGATCTATTCTGAATCGGTCAACCGGAAGATGCGAGATATTTACTTCGAGGATCTTCAAGCCTCCCGAAAGCTGACCATCTCCAAATGGCGCAAACGCTCCCTCTGGGAACGCACCATCGAATCTCTTGTCCGTCTTTTTGCTCCGCTCCTATAATCCTCCGCGCCAATACTCCTCCCATCCAATACTCCTCCCATCCGTAACCATCCGAAAAAAGCCGACTACCACATGTCGTTTTTGATTGCGAACTTTGCAAACAAAAACGACATGTTTAATTTGAATGAGAACAACCGGATCGTAATGTCTCAGCACCCAACGGATATGCGCATGGGTGTCAACTGTCTGAGTGGTCAGGTCAGGATGGTGGGTCTTGATCCGGCCAACGGGGATGTGTATATTTTTGTGGGCAAGTCCCGGCAGGTCATGAAAATCCTGCATTGGGAGTATGGAGGATACGTTGTTTATTACAAACGTCTTGAACAAGGGCGCTTCCATCCACGGATATTTCTTCGTCAGGGGATAGGTTTCCGTAGTATGAAATGGTCTGAGCTTGTACTTTTGATGGAAGGTATATCGCCCAAAGTTGCCCGTCGGCATCGTTACGAGAAGGGCTGACCTTAAATTTTATTTTTAGATTTTTTTGTAAAATAATGTTCTAAAAATTTGCACATATCACTAATATTTAGTAATTTAGTGGTATGAAAAAGACGCTGATACTTCCCGATACCATAGAGGCCTGCCATGAGATCATAATCAGTCAGGCAAGGCTCATCGAACAGTTGCAGCGTCGCGCTTTCGGCGGTTCGCTCAAGGACAGGGCCGTAAAGTTCGAGGGGCCGTCCCTGTTTGACGATATTGAAGAAGAGGCCACGCTTGCCGCGGCAAAAGAGCTGGATAAAGCCTCGAAAGAGGTGGATGCCGCCGCCGATAAACGCCGTCAGGAAGCCAAGGCCCAGTCCGGAAGTCGTGGAAAGCGTCCGGAGAAATACAATACCTACGGACTTCCGGTGCAGCAGACCGTGGTATATCCCGATGGAATAAACCTCGATGAATACGATGTCATCGGCCGGGACGAGACCAACACCCTGCACATCGAGCCGCAGCGCCTGTGGGTGGAGAAGACCATAACTCCGATCCTGCGTCATAAAAGCGACAAGGGAAAACCGGCTCCACGGATAGTACAGGCAGAACGTCCCCACAGCATAATCGGGGGAGGTCATGTGGGAGCGGATCTGCTTGCCACCCTTGTCGACAACAAGTACTGCCACCATCTGCCGGAGTACCGTCAGGTGAAGATGCTGGCGGAACTGGGGCTCAGGCTGCCCGCTTCCACGGTGAACGACTGGATGCACGCCACGGCAAACGTGCTCTACCCCCTGTATGAAAGTCAGCGCGAGACGGTGATGGCCGGACACTATGTCCAGATCGATGAGGTGCCGTGGAACATAGCCGACCGCAAGGGTCAGAACTGCCGCAAAGGCTACGCCTGGCAGTTCCGGGATGTAAGCCCACATCCCCGGGGAACTTTCTTCTACTACCATAAGGGAAGCCGCGGAGGAGAAATACCCAGGACGCAACTGCGGGGATATCAAGGGGTGATACAGAACGACGGCTATAAGGTGTACAATGAATTTGAGAATGTGCCCGGGATAACGGTCCTGGCGTGCATGGCCCACATACGCCGTAAATTTGTCGATGCGCAGAAATCCAATCCGTTGGCTTCGGAAGCGGTGAAATATATCGCCACGCTTTATACACTTGAGGAAAACCTCAAGGAGGCCGGCGCTGATGCGGATGAAATCCGTGCGGAGCGGCAACGCCTTGCCGTCCCCATACTCAACGGCATCGAGTCATGGATGAGAACAGCCTATATGACCTGCACACCCAAGGAGCCTCTTGCCGTAGCGATAAAATATGCACTCTCGCTATGGCCACGCGTTATGCGTTACACCGAAGAAGGATATTATCATATAGACAGCAATCCTGTTGAACGGGGGCAGCGCTCATCCGTGCTCGGAAGGAAGAACTACCTGTTCAGTCAGAACGACCGGGGAGCCGAGGACAATGCAATCTTCTATACATTTATAGGCTCTTGCGAGAATCTCGGTGTCAATCCTTATCAATGGTTTAAGGACACACTGGAACGTATCAGACCCGACATGGAGGAATCTCAGCTTATTGAACTCCTTCCTTACAACTACAACAAGTAAAGATTGAAGCCGACTTGATAATAAATTATCAAGTCGGCTTTTTTCGGATGGTTACCTTACAACTACAACAAGTAAAGATTGAAGCCGACTTGATAATAAATTATCAAGT
>CAMWLB010000405.1 GCA_947174985.1 uncultured Lachnospiraceae bacterium
CAGAGTTGGAATGCCTAAAAAAGGTTTATGAAGCAGCATATTTATTGTGTTTTACAAAATAAATTTTTAAATTTTTAATATTTTAAGGACTGATTATATTCAGAATTTTATATTGCAAAATACTATTTTCTATGATAGAAAAAAATATAATAAAGCATCAGGGAGGAGTGCAGAATAAATGGTTGAAATGCCACCCAAAGAAATACTCACAGAGCGTGAAGGTGCAGCATATCCTTCATTTGAAAAATATACATATTATTCCCGGACAGCCGAGCGCGATACTCCTGTGAATGTGCTGCTGCCTGCAGATTATTCCGAAAATAAAAAATATCCTGTAGTTTACATCCTTCATGGATATTACGAAAACGAAGACTGGATGACAATGGATATCGTTCATATCAGCACAATGCTGACAAATCTTGTTGCTGATGGTGAAGCACATGAAATGATCGTTGTATGCCCCTACATCTACTGCAGCAAAGATATGCCTTACTGCACGAGGATGGACACCCAGAACACCCTTAATTACGATAATTTTATAAACGATATGATGACAGACCTTATGCCATTCATAGAAGAAAATTTTTCCGTGGCAGAAGGCAGAGAGAATACAGCAATCACAGGTTTTTCCATGGGCGGAAGAGAATCGCTTTTCATCGGCGTTTCCAATCCTGAAAAGTTCGGATACATTGGTGCTGTATGTGCGGCTCCCGGTCTTACTGAGGGCACAGGCGACCCTTGGATGCTGGAAGAAGACCAACTCACATTCGGTGAAAACAAGCCCAAACTCCTTTTATTAAGCGCAGCGGAGCATGACGGCGTTGTGGGCGCAAATCCCGCAATATACAAGGAAATTTTCTCAAGGAACGGAGAGGTTTATCTCTGGCACTTAATGACCCGGACAGGTCATGACCATAGCAGCGTTACCCCTCATCTGTACAATTATTTCAGAATGATATTTAAATGATACGAAAAAAAGAAGGGAGATTAATGATGAAGAAAATGGTATCTGTAATATGCGCAGTAATGGTGTTTATTGTTTCCATGTCTGGCTGTGCAGCCAATAAGACAAACACCACAACAGAAGGAGAGACCGACATAACTGCTTATATACCAAAGTATTCCCTGTCAAATCCAAATGCTGACGTAAATACTCAGAAAGTTTATGATTACATCTGTGACAGCTTCGGTACATACATGCTATCCTGTCAGCAGGAATCAACATGGATGACGAGTCCCGATTATGAAATGGAAATCATCGAGGAAGCAACCGGAAAGCTTCCCGCAATGCGTGGTCTTGACTTTATGAATGACGATTTTGCAGGAGTTGTTGCACGCGCAAAAGAATGGTATGAGAGAGGCGGATTGGTCACCATATGCTGGCACACAGGCATCAACGGAAAAGGATACACGGAATCTCTTGGCGATGAGCCTGATTTTGAAAAACTCCTTACCCCGGGAACGGATGAATACAATGCAATGATTGCAAACTGGGACAAGGCAGCAAACGCACTTGCAGAGCTGCGTGACGCAGGTATCCCCGTGCTGTGGAGGCCATTCCATGAATTTGACGGTGGATGGTTCTGGTGGGGCAAAGGAGGAAGCGAAAACTTCATCAAACTCTGGCAGATGATGTATGATCGCTATACAAACGAATTCGGTCTTACGAATCTTATCTGGGTGCTTGGTTACTCTGGAGAAGTAAAGAGCGGATGGTATCCCGGTGATGATTATTGTGATATTATCGGCTCTGATACATACGATAATTCTACAAACAAAGCAGCATGGGTGAAACTGGCGGCAATGAATACAGACAAGCCCATGGCATTCCATGAGTGCGGAAATGTTCCTTCTGTTGAGAAATTTGAATCAGATGGAGATCTCTGGTCCTGGTTTATGATATGGCATACTGATTTTGTAGTAAATCAGAATAAGACAAATCTTTCTGCCGTTTATAACAGCGATAAAGTCATTACACTTGATGAGCTTCCGAAAGAATTATTCGAACAAGAAGGAGAAAAATGATAAAACTTTTTGATATCTATGTTGACATAACCGACACCATTTGCGTAAAAGGAAAGCTACATGACGTATGCATGCTTTCCTTTACAGGCGAAGCCAGAGGCAGATATTTTAACGGGAAAGTGATTGGCACGGGTTCTGATACACAATATTCCGCTAAGGACGGTCATATGATCCTTTCCGCAAGATATATGCTTGAAGGAAATGATATTGACGGAAAAAACTGCCGCTGTTTTATAGAAAATAACGGCAGTTTTGATGATGGGTTTATTCCCAAAATCGTAACCGACAGCCTGACTCTTTCAGAATTTGAAGGAGCTGAACTGAAAGCCGAAATAGAAACGAAAGAAAATGGTGTAATCGTTTCTATATTCGGATAATATTCACTCTTCATGGTTTATTGTCGGCATCAACAGCTACTATAATCACTTAAGATTCCAAAAGAGAGTTATAAGTTTCCCTGACATATTTCTGCAACTCCTTCCAGATAATTCCACCATGCATAAGCGCTTCCATCTCCGATAAAATCCGGTACATAAATATCACCAAGATATTTCGGATGAAACAGCATCTTTGTTGAAAGCTCAAATTTTAACGCCTGTAGCTGCTGCTCACTGATATCTGGCTTTTCCAATTCACCTATTATCTTGTTTACCCTTTCCTGATTAGAATTTGAACCATCAAGCCAATCCGAAAGCTCCTTCAACACCTCAATCACGACAGAAATATTCATTTTTATACCTCATGTCCACTTCACTCTGCAAATCACCTCAAAGCGAAACCATGCGTAAGTCTGCTCTTTGCCGCTTCCAGCCGGCAGAGAACCGGTATGCCTGTACAGACCGTATAAAGACGTCGGCGCTTAACGAGGTTCTTTCGAGTTTAGCGCCCGCTACGTCTTTATTCGAGCGAGAGCGCGTCTGTACAGGCATACCGGTTCTCTGCCGGCTGGAAGCGGCAAAGAGCAGACT
>CAMWLB010000406.1 GCA_947174985.1 uncultured Lachnospiraceae bacterium
ATATTATGCGGGATAAGACGGAGGATTATGGAAAAATCATGTGTGTGATCAAAAAAAATAAAAAATTTTAAATTTGCTCTAAAGTAATCCAAAATCTCTCCGATATATTTAACAAGTAAAGCAAATGAAACAAAAAAGTTTCATAAATGCTTTCTCAAATAGCCCGACTCAATCCGCACAATTGACAGGGCTATCGTAACAGTTTACTGTAAGCATGAATTGTGCGACTCATACGAGCAGTAAACACGAAAATCTGGCTGCAAGGAAGCAGCTTAATATTCAAGGAGGAATAAAAATATGGTAGTACAACACAATCTTACAGCAATGAACTCTAACAGAATGCTTGGTATCACAACAGGCAGTCAGGCAAAGGCAACTGAGAAGTTATCTTCTGGTTACAAGATTAACCGTGCAGCAGATGACGCAGCAGGCCTTGCAATTTCCGAGAAGATGAGACGTCAGATTCGTGGTCTGACACAGGCTTCTGCAAATGCTCAGGATGGTATCTCCTGCGTACAGACAGCAGAAGGTGCTCTGAATGAAGTTCATGACATGCTTCAGAGAATGAACGAGCTGGCAGTTAAGGCAGCAAACGGCACAAATCAGAGCGAAGATGATGCTTACATCCAGAAGGAAATTGATCAGCTGATTAGCGAGATCGACCGTGTATCCACAACTTCTACCTTCAATGAGAGAAAGCTGTTAAATGGTTCTTTCAGTGGCGTAACGCTTCAGGTAGGTGCTGAGAACTCTGCAGACAACTGCATTACCATGAACATCAGCAAGATGAGCGCAAGCGGACTGGGTGTTTCTACTGTTAGCTGCAGTACTCAGACTAAGGCAAAGGCTACGATTGATGCTGTTAAGACCGCTATTAAGTCTCTGAATGAGCAGCGTGCAGACCTTGGTGCAGTTCAGAACCGTCTTGAGCACACCATTAAGAACCTGGATAACGTAGTTGAGAACACCACGGCAGCAGAATCTCAGATTCGTGATACCGATATGGCTTCTCAGATGGTTACCTACTCCAACAACCAGATCCTTGCTCAGGCAGGTCAGGCAATGTTGGCTCAGTCTAACCAGGCTAATCAGGGTGTACTGTCCTTACTTCAGTAATCATTGCAACACTACCATAAAGGCTGACTTAGGTCAGCCTTTATTTTTTATGACAATAGAATATTCGCGAAGCGTGGATTCTATCGTATGGAGAATTTTGGCATGAAAAAAGTAGTTATACTTTGCGACGAAAGAAACAGGAATATCTTATCAGAAACAATTTCTATTATGAAGGAAATTTGGCGTGATATGGGGTATGAGACAATAGAGCTTTTTGTTTCTGAAGAGGAGTCGCCGGATAAGTATATGAATGAACTGGTACGGCTGAAGGAAGATTTTCTGGTGACTTTTGCCATGGCGGGTTTTGCATGGCGGGGACTGATGGAACAGGTAAGGTTCAATACCCTTATGACAATGCAGATTCATATTTTGGTTGGAGACCTTTCTCATTATGATTTCTTTTTACAGAAAGAATATGGGATTCACAGTTTTTTCTTTACGGACAATGAGAAGATTGTGAAAAATTGGAAAGAAAGATATTTGTTGGTGCCATTTCTGAAAGGGATTCCGACACTTTACGTGTCAGAACATCTGACGGAAGAGGAAAAGCGGCTCAACAGAGGGAATCTGAGGGGCGTGGTGCAGACGGTTATGACATTTATAGAAAAACCGTCGGTTTTATAAGCCGGCGGTTTGAAACATTGTATTGATTCTCTCAGGGTAGGAGAATTTTTCTCTGATAATGGCATAAGAGTTTTGTTGAATACGAAGCCGTTCATCTTCGTGGGATAAGTAGTACCGTGCCTTTTCTACAGCTTCTTCTACGCTGCTATACCATACAATATCGATATCGGGGCGGAAGTAATCAGAGAGTTCCGGCTGGGCGTTGCTGAGCAAAAAGCCGCCTGCGCCAATAATATCCAGCATACGAAGCGGCAGACCGGAACGGATACCGCGTGCAGTGGGACAGAGGTTGATTTTGCTCAGGCGGAACACCTTTGGCATCTCAATACAGTAGGTGACAGGACCGAAAAAGGGAACCTCTGCAAGCTGTTCTATCCGTTCATCGGAGTAAAGATGCACATTGCAGAAGCGGTTTAAAAGCCGGAGCAGGACAATGCGCTCATTGTGGGTAATCTGGTTTGTGATGCAGAGGGAAAGAGCGGCTTTGTTGATACCTTCCTCCTCACCCGAATGATAGACAATGCCCTGTTTTGTCAGAGTATCGTTGATGTGGGAAAGAAGGGCGTCGTCAATTACATCATCTAACAAAGGAAAGCCCACAAGCTTAAACTGTGCGTCTGTCAGAGCGTTGATATAGCCGATGGTATAGTCGTCCTGATGGGATAAGATGCTATTTAACTTTGACTGGTATAACCGCCCGACAAAGGAAACGTCACAGGAAAAGCGCTTTTTGTCTGCGTCAGTGATGGGAATGGCAGACAGGCGTTTTGTATTGACTGCGAGCGGCAGGTGATAGACATTATGAAAGCCCATGCTGTGGAATTCCTCTACCTCGGCGCCGTCAAAGAGAAAAATATAGCTTGTAGGATGCGCATAATATTCCATGTGGTCTTTGGAAATGGGGCTGTCATAGGACCAGGCAAGATATTTTATATTGTGCTGATAGCAGATTTTGGCGAGCAGTGGATGAAAATTGGTGCTCATTACACAGTCATAAGCGCCATTTTTTAAATGCACTGTAACATATTTCTCAAAATAATCGTCTGTAGCCGGATTGGGGCGCGGATAGACAAGGTTTTTGCAATGATGCCCCATTTCGGTCAAATAGGCGATAAGGTCCGGCTGGATATAAGAACCAAAGTCATGTAAAAGAATGTTCATGCCATGCTGCTCCTTGTTTTATTTCTTATTTATTGTACCATAATTCATAGCTGATGGAAAGAAAATTAGTGGCACGTAAATATAAATA
>CAMWLB010000407.1 GCA_947174985.1 uncultured Lachnospiraceae bacterium
CCTCTAACAACATTCCTCACCAAAAAACAGGCTGGCGGTTGGGGTTTTTAGTCTGCCCTGTCTCTCCCTTTTTTTTTACTGCCCCCTCCCTCTGTGTCTGAATTGGAATACGGAGGCTCTGACGGCGTGCCCCGCCGCAAATTCATAACTCACCGCAATGCAGCCTTTCGCACAAAAAAGAGGCGCCTCCCCCATGGAAGCGCCCCACCTTCTTTGATAAAAAATAGTTGTCCTGCTCATCACTCTTCCGGTTCAAGCAATGCCTTCTCATATCCTTCCAGAATAATCTTCTGGATAGCATCCCTTGTCGTGGAATTGATGGGATGTGCAATATCGCGATACTCGCCGTCCATTGCCTTCTTACTAGGCATTGCAATGAACAGCCCCTTCTCCCCTTCAATCACCTTGATATCATGTACGACAAATTCGTCGTCAATGGTAATTGAAACAATCGCTTTCATTTTGCCTTCTTTCGTAATTCTGCGAACACGAACATCGGTAATTTGCATTTTTGTTACCCCCTTTGCAATACATCAGATAACATATCTTTCGTCTCGTTCTATTACTATCTTGATTCCGTTTTCTCCTATGTGGTAGGAGTTTGCACGAATCGTATCGCGGCTCTCCACGATACAGTTTTCAATGTGGGTGTTATCACCAATATATACATCATTCAGAATGATGGAATTCTTGATGTAACAGTTGTTGCCGATAAAGCTCTTCTTAAACAGCACGGAATTTTCCACTACGCCGTTGATGATACAACCGCTGGCAACCAGACTGTTTTTCACCTGTGAGCCTACATTGTATTTTGCGGGAGGCAAATCGCTCACCTTGGAATAAACATCCGGATATTCCTTAAAGAAGTAGTTGCGCACTGCAGGCTTTAAGAAATCCATGTTGGTGTTGAAGTAATCTTCAACTGACGCGATATTTCTCCAGTAATCCTTCAGCTTGTAGCCATAGATGCGCTTCATATCCTTATAGCGTATCAAAATATCCCTGACAAAATCGTATCTATCCTCTTCCGCGCAGCGCTCTATCATCTCAATCAACTGGCGTCTTCTGATAACGTAGATACCGCAGGAAATCGTATTTGACTTTGCCACAATCGGCTTTTCCTCGAATTCCTCTATGCGGCAGTCCTCGTCCATCTTGACGGTGCCAAAACGCTCTACATTGATGTCGGGCTCCATATCCCTGCACACCACGGTGATATCTGCCTTCTTTGCGATGTGATATTCAAGCAGCTTGTTGAAGTCCATCTTGTATACACAATCGCCGGAAGCAATTACAACATACGGCTCATGGCTGTCCTTTAAGAAATGAAGATTCTGGTAAATCGCATCTGCCGTGCCGCGGTACCAGTTATTGCTGTCAGCCGTCACTGCCGGTGTCAGCACATACAGACCGCCCTGCTTACGTCCAAAGTCCCACCACTTGGAAGAGCTCAAATGCTCGTTTAAGCTACGGGAATTGTACTGCGTAAATACTGCCACCTTCTGAATTTTGGAGTTGGACATGCTGCTAAGTGCAAAATCAATACTGCGGTAGCTGCCCGCAATGGGCATTGCGCTGATTGCGCGCTTCTGTGATAATTCTTTCATACGGTGGTTATTACCGCCTGCTAAAATAATTCCGATTGCTCTCACTGTTATTCACCTGCCTTAATCAAAGTTTTACCACTTGCGAGAGTGGAATTTTCGTAATCTGCTGCTGTCGTAACACCCGAAATAACTGTGTTCTTGCCCACTGTTACCCCTCTGGGAATCACACTCTTTTCACCTACGGTCACAATGCCGTGATTATAAATGTGCGGAGCCGAATCATTTTCTGCCTCGTCTCCAATGCCAAGCCTTACATTGTCCTCGATTACAACGTTTTCCGCTACAATCGCTTTGTTCAGCTCGCATCCACCCTGCACAATGGTGTTATTCATGATAATCGAATCCCTTACCACAGTACCTGCACCGATGGTAACGCCGCAGCCGATAACGGAATTATATACCTTGCCGTAGATATCCGTACCTTCTCCTATGATGCTGCGCTCCACCACACTGTCCGAAGAGATATACTGCGGGGGAAGAATCTCACTGTTTGTATAAATCTTCCAGTATTCTTCGTAGAGGTTGAACTCGGGAACAATGTCTATCAGCTCCATGTTTGCTTCCCAATAGGAGCTCAGCGTACCTACATCCTTCCAGTAGCCGTTAAACTCATACGCATACAGGGGTTGTCCCTTTCCATGGCAGTAAGGAATCACATGCTTGCCGAAATCCAGAGCTGACTGCTCTGCCATCGCTATCAAGGCTTCCTTCAGGGTCTTCCAGTTGAAGATGTAGATACCCATGCTCGCCAGGTTACTTCTGGGGTTGGCAGGTTTTTCTTCAAAGTCCATAATCTTGCGGTTTTCATCGGCAATTACAATACCGAAACGGCTCGCTTCCTCGAGGGGAACCGGCATAACCGCTATGGTAACGTCCGCACCGTTTGCCTTGTGGAAGTCCAGCATCACCTCATAATCCATCTTGTAAATATGGTCGCCCGAAAGTATCAGAACATATTCCGGATTAAAGCTCTCCATATAGTCAAGGTTCTGGTAGATGGCATTTGCCGTACCCGTATACCACTCGCTGTTTGAGCTCTTCTCATAAGGCGGTAATATTGTCACACCACCGATATTCCTGTCCAAATCCCAAGGAATACCGATACCGATGTGCGTATTCAGCCTAAGCGGCTGATACTGGGTCAGCACGCCCACCGTGTCCACGCCAGAGTTGATGCAGTTGCTGAGCGGGAAATCGATAATCCTGTATTTGCCGCCAAAGGCAACCGCGGGCTTTGCTACTTTGGATGTCAGCACACCCAGGCGGCTTCCCTGTCCGCCAGCCAGTAACATGGCTATCATTTCTTTTTTAATCATGTCATCACCTCATAAACTAGTCTTTGTAACGCAAAATCCGCTTTAGAATATTATAAC
>CAMWLB010000408.1 GCA_947174985.1 uncultured Lachnospiraceae bacterium
CAATTCACGTCTGAAATACGGCAATCTGCGTCCAAAAGATATTTCCATTATTTACTGTGTTACACTGAATAAAGCCGTAAGGATGGTACTAGGAAAGGGACAGGCTTATGAGAATAGCAATTTGCGAGGATAACAGGGAGCATACAGAGATTCTGGAAGAGATGATAAACCGCTGGGCAAAAAAAGAGGACAAGCAGGTTGTCATTGGATGTTACCGGTCTGCAGAGCAGTTTCTTTTCTGTATGAAGGATGAACCGCATTATGACCTTGCTTTTTTGGATATCCAGATGGCCAAAATAAACGGGCTGCAGTTAGCGAAGATGATAAGGGAAGAAGACAGGCTGATTTTTCTTGTGTTTACAACGGCTTTAAAAAATTATGCGCCAAAGGGATACGAGGTATCGGCTTTCCGGTATCTGATAAAGCCTTTGCAGGAGGAAGAGGTCTTTCAGACCCTGACGAAAACAAGCCGGATGATGGAAGAAAGAAAAAGGGATGCGGTTATTGTGACTCAGGGCGATGAGTCCCGCCGTATCTTTAAAGACGATATTTATTATATTGAAGTAGATAACCATCATATCATCCTGCATTTGAAAGAAGAGGCTGTCCGATTCAAGGCAAAACTGAAAGAGTTTGAAACACAGTTCAGGGAGCCGCAGTTTTGCAAGTGTCATCGTTCTTATATTGTAAACCTGAAGTATACCGGCAGAATATCAAGAGAGGGAGTGGAAATCGATGGAAAGGAGATACTGCCCATCAGCAAATCGCGCTGGGAGGCCCTGAACCATTGCTACATGGAGTATTATATGGCATAGGGAATGGATGTACTTATTTTACGGCAGACATAGAACACTCGGATGCAGAGAGGAGACAGGAAAATGAGTATTAGGAAAAAAATAAGAGGAATTTGTGCTGTGGCTGTATTAAGTGCAACTTTTTTGGCCGGATGTGGCAGCGGGAAAAGTCCGGATTTGGGTACAAGTTTTCAAGCCGACATACCTATACAAAGCGACGGAACAAATCATCCCGGGCAAGATGGAGAGCGGATAACGTTGACGCTGGGAACAATTGGAAATAGAAATCTTCAGAATGTGGTGGATGCCTATAACAGACAGAGCGAGAACTACTTCGTGGAAATTGTGGATTATCTTCCTGAATGGTATGACAATGCGGTTTGGGAGGCATCCGCGGATCGCTTCAGGATGGATGTTGCTACCGGGAATGGAACGGATATCATTGATCTGGATCAGCTGGATACAGAAGTGCTGGGATATCGGGGAATCCTGTTGGATATGGAACCTTTTCTGGAGGGGACGCAGGAGCGGTATTTGACCAATATTTTGGAGTGTCTTAAAACAGGCGACGCTTTGTATGAGCTGGGGCCATCCTTTGCACTTTATACAGTGGTAGGAAATGGTGCCGAGGTAGGTATGGAGAATGGATGGACTTTGGAGGAAATGATGAAATGTTTTGCGGATAAAGGGCGTGATTCGAATGCACTGACCGGGTTTGGCAGCGAGTGTGTGTCAACTGCACTGACAAACTATTTGCTGGAGGATTTTATTGACTGGGAGAAGGGGGAGGCTGATTTCTGCAAGGAGGAATTTTACCAGATACTGAGATTCGGCGCAAAATGGGATGCTGCAAGCGTATCAAGAATATCCGTGGAAAGCATAAAATCGGGAACGCATCTGGCAGCCATGGAGACTATTCTGAGTGTGGCAGGGTATCAGCAGCGGATGCAGCTTTTTGGAGGGAATATGGCGGTGAAAGGCATTCCTTGTAACAGCGGTACCGGTGTGGCAGTCAGTCTTTATTATGAGCTGGGCATCAATGCCCATAGTGAATGTGCAGAAGGGGCATGGGACTTTCTGCAGTTCTATACGGAGGGAAGCTGGGCGAAGGACGACTGGACCATAATAGGCTTTAGGATAGAGCGAAGTGCTTTTGAAAGACAGTTGGAGCAGGCTATGGTGCAGGAGTACTATGAGGGAAGTCCGCTTCCCAAGGGTTCCTTTGACGATCCGGATGTACCCTATGTCTATGCTGCCACCCAGGAGGAGGTTGCGGCTGTGCGGGAACTGATTGCATTGGCTGACCGGAAGGATGGCCGTAATAGGATAATCAGCAATATTATAGATGAGGAGATTGGTGCGTATAACAGCGGTGCGCAGACGGTGGAGCAAACGGCGCAAAAGATACAGAACCGGGTGCAGTTATATCTGGATGAGCAGCGGTAGCCAAGTCGGAAAATAGCGGAGTGAGACGGCAAAAATAATAGAATGAAGGGAAATACTATGAAAAAGCTTGTATTATGGATACTGGAAATCTCACTTATTTTAGGAATGACAGCATGTTCGCCGAAACAGAGTGGAAAGACAGATGATTCTATAAGTGAAAATTCCACGGCCCAAAATTCCGCAGGCACAGAAAGAACGGAAAATGCCGAATCAGAAATGCAGTATGCCTATTCTAGTATGGTCATTGATTTTGCAGAACAGGGCAGCGATGTTGTAGTCCATGACATTGCAGGGCGGGGGGATCAGGTGTATGTTCTGCTGGAAGTGAGGGAATGGGGCGAGGAGCCGGAGGATAACACGCAGAAAGAGGAGTTCACAAGTTATTATCAGGTGTTTACTTGTCTGGCTGATGGAAGTCAGAAAACGGTATCCGAAAAAATCTATCTGCCTGAGGACGGCGGATATGTGAGTACCATGCAATTGTCGGATGATGTATGTGTGGCGGCATTGTTTCATTCGGATACGAAAAATGCAGTAAGTCTGCTGTTTTGGGATGGATTTCAGGATGTCCATTGGGAAAAGCCGGCAGAATCCGGAGGATATCTGTTTTTTGGGGAGGATGGCTTTGTCATCCTTGCAAGGAATGGGGACTGACGTAAGGTAAACTCTTATAACGCGCAGGGAGAGCTGACAGGCAGCATGGAAC
>CAMWLB010000409.1 GCA_947174985.1 uncultured Lachnospiraceae bacterium
CGCAATATCACCGCAGCTATTCGCAATCGGTTTGATTTCCAGTTTCTCAAAGATGTCAAGCATTTGCTGCTTTTCCACCTCTGTTCCCAGAAGGGCGTTGTATTTCTCCGGCTCAAATGGAAGCAGCAAAAGCGGTTTTAACGGCTCGCATACATCGACACAGCCCTTCGTCACCTCACCACAGCCTAATTCCTGAATCAACTGGCAGGCACGGTCAATCGCTGCTCTCGCGTTTCTAGGGTCCAGCCCCTTCTCAAACTTGCCGGAAGCATCGGTTCTGAGACCGATTCTCTTTGCCGACTTTCTGATATTGGGTCCGTTAAAACACGCAGCTTCAAAGAGAACCGTCTTTACTTCATCGGTAATTTTGGAGTTTTCTCCGCCCATAATGCCGGCGATGCCGATTTCCTTCTCTGCATCACAAATCATCAGAATATCCTTGTCAAGCTTTCTCATCTGCCCGTCAAGCGTCTGGAATTCGTCCCCATCCTTTGCACGGCGCACAATGATTTTCTTTCCCGCAATCGTATCCAAATCAAACGCATGCATGGGCTGCCCATATTCTTCCATTACATAGTTGGTGATGTCCACCAGATTGTTGATAGGTCTGATGCCGCTTGCCGCAAGCCTTCTCTGCATCCACTCCGGAGAAGGACCTATTTTGATATTGGTGCACACACGGGCACAGTACCTCGTACAGAGGTCTGTATCCTGTACCTCCACGCTGATATAGTCGTTTACGTCTTCTTCATTTTCTTTTACGTCTACAACAGGCGGCACAAAAGGCTTGTCAAAAGTAGCCGCCGCCTCCCTCGCAATACCGAGCACACTGTAACAGTCTACACGATTGCTGGTAATTTCATACTCGAACACGGTATCATGCAGCCCCAAAAGCGCAATGGCATCCTCTCCCGGCACCGCATCCTTATCCAGAATATAGATGCCGTTCTCCGGTGCGTCCGGATACATATCGCGGGAAGAACCCAGTTCTTCGATGGAGCACATCATACCGCTTGAAGGTACACCCCTGAGTTTTCCCGCTTTGATTGGGATTCCGTCCTCAGGAAGCGGTCCGCCGTCATGCCCACCTGCCACTTTTCCGCCGTCTAAAACCACGGGAACTTTGTCTCCCTCCTTTACATTGGGAGCGCCCGTCACAATCTGAATCACCTCGCTGCCGATATTGACCTGGCAGACAATCAGTTTATCCGCATCGGGATGCTTTTCAATTTTAACAATTTCCCCTACTACAATCTTTTCCAGATTCTTGTCTAATCTTTCATACCCTTCCACCTTTGTGCCGGTCAGGGTCATTCTGTCGCAGTACTCCTGATCTGTACAGGTTAATTCGGGCACATATGCCTTAATCCATGATAATGCTGTATTCATAAACTCCGTCCTTTCTATTTTTCAGGCAGCGCTTCGCCTGCTCTTTCTAAATTGCTGTATAAGAAAACGCGATGAAAGCATTTCCCTAGAACTGCTTTAAGAAGCGGATATCATTCTCGTAGAGCAGCCTCATGTCGTCAATTTCATATTTCAGAAGTGCAATTCTCTCCAGACCTACACCAAACGCAAATCCCGTATACTCCTCCGGATTGATATTACACATTTCCAGCACATGCGGATGTACCATGCCGCAGCCTAAAATTTCTATCCAGCCGCTGCCCTTACAGAACCGGCATCCTTTGCCTCCGCACTTAAAGCAGGTCACATCCATCTCTGCGGACGGCTCTGTAAACGGGAAATGATGGGGACGGAATTTTACTTTGGTTTCCTCTCCGAACAACTCCCTTGCAAATTCAGCAAGCGTACCCTTCAAATCCGCAAAGGTAATATTCTTGTCAACGACAAGTCCCTCTATTTGATGAAAATTGGGCGAATGGGTTGCATCCACTTCATCCGCACGGAATACCCTGCCGGGCGCAATCATGCGAATTGGTATCCTTCCCTTTTCCATTTCACGAATCTGTATGGAAGAGGTCTGTGTGCGCAGCAGAACATCCCCCGTAATATAAAAAGTATCCTGTTCGTCCTTTGCCGGATGATCCGCCGGAATGTTGAGCGCCTCAAAATTATAATAATCCCTTTCTACTTCGGGACCCTCCACTACTTCATAGCCCATGCCCACAAAAATGCGCTCTACTTCCTCCAGCGCAATTGTGTTGGGATGCCTGTGTCCGATAACGCTTTTCTTTGCCGGAAGCATAACATCAATGAACTCAGCCTTCATCCTTGCTTCCCTTGCGGCGCTTTCCATCTTCTTCTTTGCCGTTTCTAAAAGCCTTTCAATCTCTTCCCGCGTCTCGTTCACCATCTGTCCTACTTTCGGACGATCCTCAGGCGCAACATCCTTCATGGATTTTAACACGGCGGTCAGTTCTCCCTTTTTTCCCAGAATATTGACCCGCACTTCATTTAATTTTTCCAACGCATCGCTGTTTTCAATCTGCGCAATGGCATGCGCTCTGATTTGACTTAATTTTTCTTTCATAAATGGTTTCCTTTCTTTTTTTCGCTGCTGCCGGCTTGCAACGTATAAGCAGACCTGAGAACGCTGCTATTTGGCTCTGCTTATACGCGCAAAAAAGTCCCTTGCGTATGCAAGGGACGAAGATTCTCCGCGGTACCACCCGGTTTCCTGTCAATGACAGGCGCTCAAAGCGCTTAACGCGCGCGTACGTCCAATCCTACTCTTCTGCATGTACCTCTGCAGAATTTGAGACGGAAGCTCCGGTGGGAAATTCACGCTTCGCCTGAACTTAAGGAAGCTTTCAGCCGGTGGCTTCCTCTCTCTTTTAGAAAACGAATTTCTACTAAACACCTTCACAGCCTTTTTCAACTAAAGCTATTGTAATGAACCCAAAAGAAAAAGTCAAGAAAAAATTGATATGCTGCATACAGTTTGTTATAATAACAGGAA
>CAMWLB010000410.1 GCA_947174985.1 uncultured Lachnospiraceae bacterium
CAATATAGACAGATACAAGATAAAGAATCCCACACCTGCCAGAATACCTAAAATGCTCAAAATGATAGCTGCAATGCCAAATCCCGACTTTTTCATCGCCTGTCCGATAATGGAAAGCACCAGACCGACGAGCGCAATCAAAGCGGATATCCAACTAAGCAGAATAGAACTTACCAGTCCCAAAATACCAAATATAAGACCGGCAATCGACAGTCCGCTTATCCTGCTGGGCTGCTGGTATACCGGCTGTCCGTACATACCCTGCGGATATGGCTGTCCATAGCCATTCTGTCCATAGCCATTCTGTCCATAAGGATTCTGATTGTAGGGGTTTTGATTATAGGGATTCTGTCCATAAGGGTTCTGTCCCTGCTGCTGGTAAATGGAACTCTGTCCATTGGAGTTCTGTCCATAACCATTTTGCCCCTGCTGCTGTCCTGACTGTTCATATCCATTGTTAAAATTTTGTCCGTCCATAAAATGAACCTCCTTCCTTGTCTATGATATTCTTCTAACCGAAGAATAATTTTAAGTTATTGCTACTAAAACACTCTAAATAAATAAGCCAAAAGCTATACCGTTTTCGACTGCCTTGCCGACAGCCACTTCCCTCTTATTAGAATGATACCCACGGGCAGCAGCAAAATACTGATTATCTGCGAGGTTGAAAAATGCCCTACACCTCCTCTGATAATATCACCTCGAAGCAGTTCTAACAGATATCTGACAATCGCATAGTATACAAAATAGATTCCCAAAAGCTGTCCGCTTCGCATTTTTTTCTTTTTCATCAAGAAAAACAGCACCCCGCACAATATAAAATTCATTCCGGCTTCCATAAGCTGCACAGGTACTCTTGGCACCTTATTTAATTCCGGTACCAACTCGTTATAGGGAAACTGTACACTGCCAAAGCCATGGTATTCAATTCCGTAACAGCAACCCGCCAAAAAGCACCCAATCCTGCCAACACCGTGAACAAATGGTAAAAGGGGGGCGTAAATATCCAGATACGGGATAAACGGTACCTTATACTGCCTGCAATAGCAGTATACACCGAGAATCGCACCAAACAATCCTCCATAAAATACAAGACCGCTGAACGCATAAGAGAGGGCTTCTATCGGCTCTTCTCTCAATACCTCCAAATAAATATCAAAATGTATGATAATGGCCGGCAGCTTTGTCAGAAAATACAGCGCTTTTGCGCCCACCAGAAGCCCTATAATGCCATAGAGCGAGGCGAATGTAATATCGTCCTTACCAATACCATATACAGATCCTATTTTCCTTGCCGTCAATACAGCGATTGCAAAGCCAATGCCGAAAACAGTTCCGTACATAGGAAGCCGGAACAGTCCGAAAATATTGATAATGGGAAGCATATCTTTTCCTCTTCAAAGAGGCTGTTGCATAAGCAACAGCCTCTCTTTCAGCTACGCTATTTGTCTAAAACGATTTATTTTAATACCACTCATTAAAAATGTTATTCAAATCGCGATAAGCGTTCTTCAAGTCATTCTGTGCCTTGCAGCTTCCGCCTACACAGCCATAGCAGGTATAATCACCCGCGCCTGCAGCTTTCTGTGTACAGCCACAGATTCCGCAGCCTGCTGCAAAGATAACAGAGAAAATCAGACCAATGAGAGCACATATAAAAGCAGGTGTACCCTGTGCATTGTTCGTAGCTTTTCTTACACCGATGCTCAGCACCAGACCAACAACACCTGCAACAAGACCAAACATTGCACCGAACATACCAAATAATATACCACCGAAAACACCAAGTACAATACTTACAATGCCTAAGATAAGTGCTATCGTATTGTTTGTATTGCCGCCCGGCATACCACCCATGGCCGGCTGCTGATAAGGCATGCTGCTCATCTGCGGTGCAGCATTCGTCTGCCCTGCTCCCATCGGAGCACCGCAGTTCGGACAAAATGCCTGACCGTCATTTACCTGAGTTCCACATTGATTACAAATCATACTTTTTCCTCCTGAATAAGAAAATTTCGCTAAATCCTTTCTTATCTTATACCCTGCAAAAAAAGAAGTCAACATATTTTCGCAAAATATGTCGCAAAAATATAGTAACCGGAAACCTATCTTTCGCAAAGAAACGGCCCGTACCGCAAGTTATTCCCTCATCACCCATTAAGAAGCGTTGGTACAGAGTCATGCAAGCATGACTTGACGAGGTAGTTTTGTGTTTCGTACCATTATACTTCTTTCTGAGTGAAAGCACGGTGATAAGGGAATAGCTTGCAGTACGGGCGTTACTTGCTATAAATATTCAATTCGTTTTTTACTTTAAAGGCGCATACCCAGGCAGATACTCCCATGTATTTTCAAACATCTTAGAAAACAGCTCTCGCGCCTGCCTTAAATTAAGTTTGGCCGTAATAGGATCATTTAAGAAAGCACAGAACGCAAGCTCCGTGTCCCGCTCCAGCGCAGCCTTTAATATCATCTCCTGATTCTGCATATGTCTGCCCATCAAAAGCGACACGCCGTCCGGAATCGTTCCCGCCATAACAGGCTTTACAGAGTCTCTGGAAAAGAGCGCATTGGTCTCCACGACAATTTCATGGGAAGCCGCAAGCTGTCCCTTATTCGGAAGGTTGACATTGGTCACTATCTCACCAAGGCCTAAGAGCGCTTTTATCTGCGCCACGCCTTCTTCGCCGGAAGGTTCAATGGGAATCTGCGTCTCGCCCGAAGCATATGCCCTGCTCTTTTCATTTAAATCCTTTTTATTGTCCACACGGTAATCTATCGGAGTGAGCGCGTAGCCCCAAGCCTCCACATTTTCCGGATTCTGCAGGTATTCCGGCACAAATTCTGCCAGATGGCGGTCCCCTGCCGCAGCAATTGCACCGTATCTTCTGAACAAATCAAATTTTACTTTGTTCTGCGA
>CAMWLB010000411.1 GCA_947174985.1 uncultured Lachnospiraceae bacterium
ATCTTAGGCGGTATGAGCGACGGCGCTCCTATTTTGGTGCGCGCCCATGTAAAACCCACGCCGTCTATTTTCAGGCCGCAGGAAACCGTGGATAAAAATAACCGGGAAATATCCGTCCAGATAAAAGGACGCCATGACCCGGTCATCGTTCCCCGTGCGGTCGTCGTCATGGAATCCATGGTTGCCATTACCATCGCCGACGCACTTCTGCTCAACATGAGCGCACGCACGGAACACATTGTAGATTTTTACAAAAAATAAACTGGCTATGCTTTGGAAACGCCTGCCACAGACTCCCTGTATACGATGGAACAGTCTATGGTCACAACCCTTGCGCCCGCATCAGGAGTTTCCAGTCTTCTCTGCATCAGGCTCACCGCCTGCTCTGCCATAAAATTACGCTTGACATGCACCGATGTAATCGGCGGCTCCGATATTTCGGCATACAAAACATCGTCAAAGCCGACTACGCTGATATCCTCCGGCACCTTAAGCCCCATCTGCTTTAGCTGCCGGATTAACAGGTATGCGGCATGGTCATTATTGCAGACAAACGCGGTGGGCAGTTTATCCGGCAGGGCGAATTCCTGCAGAATCCCTTTATCATTCCTGTCGTCAATCCGGTTCCTTGGATTGATTTCCAGATTTTCCTCCAAAAGCGCTTTACAATACCCCATGTACCTGTCGTTGACACTGTTGGTATAGTTTTTATTTCCCAGAAAACATATTTCCCGATGCCCCTGCTCCAGCAGATAGCTTGTCAATTCATAGCTTGTCTGGTAGCTGTTGGAAATCACGGAATCCGCCTCGATGCCACGATAATAGAAATCAAGGCACACTACGGGAATCCTGCGCTCCACAATGCCGGCGACAAACCTTTTGGAAAACTGTCCCAAAAGCATAATGGCATCGTTTTCCAGCACCACCGGGTTCAGATACAGATTTCTCTCTTCCTCCCTGTTCACATAAATCATGGAAAATTTCATGCTGCTGCGCCACTCCTGCTCCGTCAGCCGCTTGTACAATTCATTATAAAATTTTTCATTCGGCTCAAAATAAACCTCCGAAAAAAGCACGGCAATCCGGTACTTTACCCTCTTTTTGTATTCATATCCCATTTCATCGGCTTTTTTGAAAATAGCCTGCTTTGTCTCTTCCGAAATGTCCTCACTGTCATGAAAACACTTGGATATCGTCATCTTGGATACGCCCAGCTCTCTCGCTATATCCTGCATGGATACTTTTTTCATTCCTACACCCCCAATGTATCAATACCTTTTCTAAACCAGCCTTTCCACCAGTCCCATACAGCCGTTTCCGCCCTTGATTTCCAGTAAAATAGTATTCCCGCCATACCCTGCTGAAATCATTCCTGTAAGAGAAAAATCAATTGTCACGGCAATTTTTTCCCGTCTCCCAATTCGTTCAAAATAAAACAAATGCCCGTTCATCGCTATGTTTCCATATTTTCCTGTCCGCAGCGCTTCATGCTCCCTTCGCAAAGTGAGCAGACTTTGATACAGCTCTTGTAAGCTGCCCTCTCTTTGCAAATCCCAGTCAATCAGCCCTCTCGCATAATCTCTCGCCCGCTCCCTGGCATAGCCAAACGCCTCTTCTTCGGTCTTCCCCAAAAGAAGCATCTTTTCATACGCATATCTTCCCTGCGCATCCTGCAAGTCCTGACTGCTTTCGATTCGCACATCCGCAAGTGGCATCTCCTCCCCTTGATATAGGAAAGGAATCCCCTTTGCCGTCAGCAGAAACAGCGCCAACAGCTTTGCCGCCTCCACATTTCCGCCACACAGTCTGGAAAAATGCCGGCGCATATCGTGCGAACTGAAAAACAAAGTTGGATTGATACCCGCCTCTTCCATGGCAGTCACCTGCTCTGCCAGATACGCTTCGTCCCACTTTTCCATACTGCCCAGATTAAAATTAAACGCCGCATCCAGAAGCCCTTTGCCCGTGTAGGACTGAATCGTCTGCAAATCATCATCCCCGATTTCCCCCAACAGAAATGTATCGGAATAGGTGTGCACAAACGCTGACAGTCCTGCAACCGCCTCCTTCACACCCTTTTGGTTCTTGTCGTAAATATGCTTTTGGCTGCCGTCATCACAGGGATTATCCTTCTCAAACGCTGCTTTATCCGTCTTTAAAAAATTTATCACATCAAGCCTGAAACCGTCAACTCCCTTATCCAGCCAAAACCGAAGAATTTCCTTACATTCTTCTAAAATTGCAGGGTTGCTCCAGTTCAGGCATGCCTGTTCCCTGGAAAATGCATGGTAGTAATACATGCGCCTGCTTTCGTCATACTCCCACGCACCGCCGTCAAAAAACGATTCCCAGTTGTTGGGAATCTTCTCGCGCCAGATATAATAATCCTTGTACTTTTCCCGATTTTCACGGCTTTTTAAAAACCACTCATGGCTGGTCGAGGTATGGTTCAACACCATGTCCACAATCACCCTGATTCCCGCATCATGGGCAGTTTTCAAAAGCCTGTCGAAATCTGCAGTCGTTCCGTATCTTTCATGAACTGCAAAATAGTCGCTGACGTCATAACCATTATCCACAAGCGGCGAAGGATAAAACGGGGTCAGCCAAATTGCGCCGACCCACAATTCCTTTAAATAATCAATTTTACTTGTCACTCCCGGCAAATCGCCAATTCCATCGCCATTGCCGTCGCAAAAGGACGGCACATAAATTTCATAAAAAACCGTATTTTCAAACCATCTGGAATTCTCTTCCATCACGCAATCCCATCCGCAATCTATGCACCAATAAAGTCGTCGCCTGCACTAAAAAGGATTTTGTACCGGTTTATACTGCACTTCACAGTCGGAGACGCCTACATACAAAAACAGGGTATTTGCTTCCTTGTAAAGTCCTCCGCTGAACAGCACATCCCC
>CAMWLB010000412.1 GCA_947174985.1 uncultured Lachnospiraceae bacterium
GATTGCATCCATTTTATTGCTGCCTTTCAGGGTGTCAACTGCTGCAAAGCGGCTTCCAGTAAAATTCGAATCTGCTCCTCGGTGATGACTTCCTTTTTGGAATTAAACATTTGGCAGACAAAGCGGATAACGTACTCCCGCTTTTCTTTGCCGGACTTTGGAGCGTCGAAGAGCATTTCAGCAGCCTGTACTGCTTTTTCTACCCATTTTGCGATGGTGTTTAGCTGTGCAGCGGATATCTTGGATTTGATAAGGGGGAGGATAAAGCCGGTAATGACTGCACCCAGAATAGGGATGCATAAAAGTATTAGGTTAAATAAAAATTCGTTCATAATGGTATGCTCCTTTTCTAATGCAGCGCACAATACCATGTTTCACTGCCCACAATGCCGTCCTGCCTTAAACCATTATTTTTCTGAAAGGAAATCGTGGCGTTATGGCAGCCTGGGCCAAATATGCCGTCGATGCCGTTAGGGTTATATTTTTGGCAGATTAGATATGCCTGCCAGATTGTCACAAAAATGCCTTTGGAGCTTTTTTTGATGATATGGGAAGCTGCGGCAGCTTTGGAGGCAGCGCCAAATAAACCGTCCGCAGGCAGTGTGCCGGCTTCTGTCTGCCATGCACTGACAAGCGCTTTTTTGGTCTTTGGACCGAAGCAGCCGTCAATGGAAAGTCCTGACTGATAATGTGTGTTGAGCCAGTTTTGGACGGCCTTGATATCGGAGGCTATCTGTAATTTGTCAGTGGCAGCAGAGGGCTGCGGCGTGGCAGAGGCGGACGGCTGCACTGTAGGAGCAGCAGAGGGCTGCGCAGCGGACGGTGGGACAGAGGGCGCTTCCGTGATGGAAGCTATATCGGAACTTGCGCCGAGTATTTGATTGACTGCGGCTGCAATGTAAGGGTGTTTGTTGTATAAATAATCACCGGGGCAGGCTTTGGCGGCGAACCAGCGGTGGACGGTCATATTCTGTTTTTCAATCTGCCCCACAAGTGTTTTGTCGGCCTGCCATTTTAATTCGCGGATATGATTCCGGCGGCAGATGTCGGCGACTAAGGCAATCAGGGAATCCATGGCTTTGTCGGAGACATGCCAGCCGGTATCCGCGCCGCCGTCGTTTGCCACTTCGATGGTAACGGCACGGTGGTCATTTGCCTTGTTGGAGGTACACCAGGAGCGGTCTTTTTCCTCCACATACAGGGCAATCCGCCCGTCGCTTCCGATACCGTAATTAGATGAGGCCTGTCTTGTTTTGGGTGCAAACACATCGCCGCATCTTTCTACGGATAAATTTCCTGCCATACAGTGGATGGTGATGGTGTCGATTGCGTGGTTTCGGGGACTGGTCCGGTTGGGGCTTATTCTGGTATAGCATATTAAAGGGCTGTTTGTGTAGTTCATTTGTATCTTCCATGTCTGCTTTGATGGACGCATACAAAATACTTCGTTGTTATGAATCAATGGCTGAAAATGATTTTCATCGTATCTTGTAGGTCCATTTGAGCGGACTCAAAATCAGTGTTTTATGTAACAGTAAAAAAGAGGGCAGTCAAAAGACTGCCCTCCATAGCAGATTATTCCTCGATTAAGATGAGGTCAAGGATATTGTCGTCTGCATCTGCAAGCAAGTCGCAGGTGATAGTAAGAGTGCTCGGGTCTCCGGAATTGGAGAAGCTTAAAGACATGTTGGACTGCGGTGCGCACTTTGCAGCAACAATGCGGTAAGGCAGCACTTCGTCATCTTCTGTCTTCATAATGGTATCGCCATAAACAGTAAAGTTCTTCGGGAAGCTGGTGGACTTGATGTTAATCCGCTGCACGCCTTCGTTCATCTCTTTCATGTAATATACGATAACCTTATCGCTGCCGGAAAGGGCAGTAGAAAGAGTTACGACTTTGTCTGCAACTGTGCATGCAAGCTCAGTGCCGCAGTCATCATCTGCCGCATATACAACAACCGAGCCGGCAACAGGCGCCTCAGCAAGGGTAATTTCCGTGCCTGCTTCGTTTACAGCGGCTTCTACTCTGGTCACGAACTTAGCGGACTTGCTTACTTCGCCGCCGGTAATGAGCTGCCACAGCTTCACGCTCTGAACCTGTGTCTCGATGGTAATGGTGCCGCCTCTCTCGCCGGAGAACTGCACGCGCTTGGGATGTCCCTTGCCGCCGTAAGCAAATACGGATTCGCCCGTAAGCTCCGTGGTGGAAACGTTTGCAAAGTCTAAATTAAGAAAAGGTTTCTTTGTGGCATAATCCACAAAAATGAGGTCACATACCTCTCTGTTTGCCATAGTAGCATTTGACATAGTTAAATCCTCCTTTAGGGTTCTTGATTGATTTTTTTGAACCATGCGGCTGCGTCGAAGTGCTTGTCTTTATCACCCCATGCCGCAACGCTCATGGATTGGATAGCATAAATGCTATTGTTGGAAAGCCGAAAGAAGCAGTCCCATAACTGAAACACTGTTAAATCCCAGATGTTCAGTATGTTGAGCGACTGGCTTTTGTTTGCGACGGCAGATATGATATTGCCCAGTTCCATATTGTCGTCCGTTTTGCCGGAAGCTTCTTTTCTGGCTCTTCCCTGTTGCAGTTTTTTCGCGATTTCCAGCGCTTTTTTGCTTTTTACCTTTGATAAATCTTCCTGTGCGGCGGACTTGAAATGATTGCGCTGACGTATAATGTCGCACACAAGGGCATAGTTTTCCTGAGAAATCATGCCAATCTGGCGCTCGGTTTCATCGCAGATAAGAAAGCAGTTGTCCTTCTTCGAGTAAACCACTTTTTCCTGTATAAAAAATTGTAGGGCGGACTGTAAGAGCAGAGCCATTTTTTCATTGGCAGTCAGCAGACCGAACAGGTTTATCTGTGCAAGTTCCGTGCCTGCAAGCTTTTCATACTCCTCGGA
>CAMWLB010000413.1 GCA_947174985.1 uncultured Lachnospiraceae bacterium
ACATTAAATAATATACGTTCTTCGAAAACAGGAGGTACATATGGAAAATTCAAAAATGATGAAAACTGCAGTTGTAATTGACAAAATTTTAAAAATTCTGCAAGGAGTTGCCATTGTATGTGGTATAATCTATCTTATCGTTATGGCACTGGCGCTATTGTTTGAGAAGGAAATGACTCCCAGTATGAATGTTGTTTCACTGGGACAGCTAAGATTAATCCTAAAAGATGATTCTTCGCTGCTGAATGAATCAGCACTGAAAACCAGTCTTGCCGTAAGTCTTGTTTTTGTTGCCATATCGATTGCAATCTGTGTTTATGCAATCGGAATCATCCGCAAGGTGCTTGAACCGATGAAAGAGGGCAGACCTTTTGATAGAGGTATTTCCAAAATGATGAAAAAGCGTGCGTGGGGTATTTTGGCTGGCGGAGCGATAGTCCGGGTCGGCGGGTGTATAACGATGATTATGGAAATAAAAGCATATGACTTGACTGCATTTTTTGCGGAAAGCGCCATTACAGGTTATCGTCTTAATTATGTCATAGACTTAAACTTTATTGTAACAGCCTGTGTTCTTTTCCTGCTTTCCTATGTGTTCCGCTATGGGGAGGAACTGCAGCGGGAGTCAGATGAAACATTGTGAGGTACAGAATGGGAAAGATTATACTTCGCCTTGACAGAGTGATGGCGGACAGGAAAATAAGCTTAAAGGAGCTTTCGGAAAAGGTGGGAGTTTCCAATGTGAATCTCTCGAAGATGAAAACCGGCAAAATCAGCGCGATTCGCTTCTCGACGCTTGCGGCAATCTGCGATGCATTAAACTGCCAGCCAGGCGATATTCTGGAATATGACGCTGATAATATGGATGAATGAAAGCTTGACCGTACAAATGAAATGGTTGCGCAAGTATATTGCCGCCTGTTATAATGGTAAAACGACCGGCGTAAGCACGGTTGGGACAGGAGAGACAGAATGTTGGAAGTCATTTGTACGGTTCTTTTTATACTTGTGGTAATTGGCGTATGGATTATCTTATATGATACCCATCGTTTTGTCGTGCGGCATTATCGGTTTTCCTCTGAAAAAATCAAGAAGCCCGTCAGAATGGTAATGCTGTCAGATTTGCACAACTACCGGTACGGGCAGGAAAACAGCGAGCTTCTTGCGGCGATTGACAAAGAGGCTCCCGATATGATTGTGATTGCCGGCGATATGGTAACGGCTTTCAAAAATGAAAAATTTGACCATACATTACGTTTTTTAAAGGTACTGCGGGACAAGTATCCGGTTTATTATGCTTTTGGAAACCATGAGCAGAAGATTACATTGTACAAAGAGGTATACGGGGATATGGGCGGGGAGTTTGCAAAAGGACTGCAGGAAGCGGGAATAGAGCCGCTTCGCAACGCTCATGTCACGCTGCCGGACAGAGGTCTTGCCATCTACGGGCTGGAACTGGAGCGCGCCTATTTTCAGCATTTTACCAAAAAGGACATGCCGGATACCTATCTGGATGAACTCTTGGGGAAAAAGGATGAAGGCTGCTATACCGTGCTTCTGGCACATAACCCCGATTATTTTCCGGAATACGCAAAATGGGGAGCAGACCTTGTACTGTCCGGACATGTACATGGCGGCATTGTGCGGGTTCCCTTCTTAGGTGGTCTTATCTCACCGGCGCTCCGTCTTTTTCCTAAATATGACGGAGGGCTGTACACGGAAGGAAACTCCCATATGGCGCTGGGCCGGGGAATTGGGACGCACAGCCCGAAAGTCAGGGTGCTGAATCCGGCAGAGCTTTTGGTCATTGAGGTAGATCGTGCCCGCGGATAAAGGGAGATGTTATTTATATGTTAGTAAATAAAATAATAAGCAGTATTGTTGAAATTGTTTTAATGAGTTTAGTGCCTTTTATCTGGTGGCTGGTAACTTCCAGAAAAAAAGAAAAATTTTTAAAATGGATTGGAATAAAAGGAATAGAAAATGAGAATAAGAAAGTAACATGGATAAGTACATTGGTAATATCTTTGCTGTTTATACCTGTTTCTATTTACACACTTTATATCATAAAAGATATTGAAACAGCGACATCCGAATTTAAAGGATTAGGGATAAGCGCATTATTACCGGCACTCATATATGCTGTTTTCAATACCTCATTACCGGAAGAAATATTTTTCAGGGGATTTTTGTTGAAGAGACTATCGAATAAAGTGGGTTATCGTATTGCAAATATAGTGCAAAGTATGATATTTGGATTATTGCATGGAATCATGTTTTTTAGTCTGGTTGGGATTTTTAAAGCCATTATTATTATAGTATGTACAGGAGCAGTTGCATTTGCCATGGGTTATGTAAATGAAAAGAAAGCGAATGGCTCCATTTTACCCAGTTGGTTTATACATGCTTTGTCAAATATATTTGCTTCCGTTATCGCAATGTTTTCCGTGATATAAACTGCAGTTTTCCAGGCTGTTAGTTACAATCAGAGGAAAATTCATTATCCGCAAGACGCAGCTTTTTCCAGAATGGCACAAACAGAATAATCCCTGTCAGCATTGCACAGCAGTCCGCCATAGGCGTTGCCCAGGCAATGCCATTTACGCCTGCCAGCGCGTTCATCAGAAACATGAAAGGCACATCCAGACCGCCCTTGCGCAGCATGGAGAGAACCAGTGGTTTCAGCTTTTGCCCGACAGACTGAAAAATTGTGATGATTACCATAGTGATTGCCGTGAAAGGACCGGTGATGCAGATGATCCGCTGGAACACACTGCCATAACGGACGGTTTTTTCATCGTCAATAAAAGCCTTTACAATGGGGTTAGCGCAGGTAAACAGCAGTACTGCCGCCACAAGGGTCACAGACAGGCACAGAACCAGCGTCACCTTGAT
>CAMWLB010000414.1 GCA_947174985.1 uncultured Lachnospiraceae bacterium
GTCTGATTTTCCGCACCGATTAAATTCATGTAATAGTTTTCCAGATTAATTTCTTTCATTTCAAAAGCAAGCAGCCCGATATCATGCTTCACCGCCAGTGCGCTGTAGTCGCTGACCCTGTCCACACGCTCCAGAATATGGATGCAGTTGCCGGGCAGCACTTTGTAATTACTGCACAAAAGCTCTGTCTCAAGCAGCGCGGCATAAGCCGCAGCATCCGTAACCTTGACCTCCAGGAAGGTACGGCACTTTTCCCTGAGCCTTTCCGCAGTCACTTCCTCCACCAGTTCGCCCTTGTTCAAAAAACCATAATCGGTCGCAATATTCTCCAGTTCTGTCAGAATATGGCTGGAAATCAGGATGGTAACATTTTTTTCTCTATTCAGTTTTAATAAAAGATTTCGAATTTCAATAATGCCCGAAGGGTCAAGCCCGTTAATCGGCTCGTCTAAAATCAGAAACTCCGGCTCCCCCATCAGGGCAAGCGCAATCCCGAGACGCTGCTTCATACCCAGCGATAAATTTTCAAACTTCTTTTTTGCCGCATGTTCCAGACCGACCATCCTCAACATTTCATCCACAATTTCCTTACCCGGAATGCCCCTCTGTATACGGTAATATTCCAGATTCTGCTTTGCAGTCAGTTTGGGATAAAAGCCCGGATTTTCAATGATGGCGCCCGTCCGCCTCCGTACCTTCTGGTATCCTGCCTCATTGTCTTCGCCCAACAACGTAAAGGTCCCGCTGTCCGCTTTTGTCTGTCCGGTTAAAACCTTTAAAAAAGTTGTTTTGCCGGCCCCGTTATTGCCGACAAGACCGTAAATGCTTCCTTTTTTTACAGTAATGTTTACATCCTTCAGCGCTGCTGTTTCGCCATATCGTTTATTCAGCTTTTGGGATTTTACAACAAATTCTAAACTCATCTCTTCCTCCATTCCAAAGACTTTTGTGTGAATCCACACTTCCCTCTCGGTTATGTACCAAGCATACCCTTTACACTGTAAATAAGTCCTTTAGAAAGTTTAAAGAAATCGTAAAGTTTGCTTTTTATTACCTTCTACGCCATTTTAAACCCGATGCCCCATACCGTCTTTATGTATTCCTCCCCATCCGCGGCGGCAATCTTTTTGCGAAGATTGCTGACATGCACGTTTACGGTATTATCCTCCCCGTAATAGCCGCCCTGCCAAACCTGTTCATACAGACTTTCCCGTGAATATACCTTTGCCGGATTCTGCATCAACAGATAGAGAATGTCGAACTCATGCCCTGTCAGGGCGAGCGGCTGACCGTCTACCTCCACCTCCCGCGCTTCGGGATAAAGTACCAGCTTTTTATAATGAATAGGCTGCTGCCTGTTAGCGCCACCCATATGCCGCCTGTATCTTCTGAGTGCCCCATTTACTCTTGCGATTACCTCTTCCTTTTCAAAGGGCTTTATCAGATAATCGTCCGCTCCTGCATTCAAGACCTGAACCTTGTCCTCAAGGGCTGTTTTCGCAGAGATAACAATCAGGGGAACGTCGCTTCTTTCCCTGATTTCGCGGATAAGCTCCTCTCCCATAACACCCGGCAGCATCAAATCGAGAAGTATCAGGTCATATTCCTTTGATATACCGCCCTCTTTTGCACCCGCAAAAAGCCGCAGCTCAGCCTCACTTCCAGAAAACGCCGAAACCGTCTCATAGCCCTGACTCTTCATAATCCTCGCCAATATCTGATTGATATCTGTGTCATCCTCCACAATCAGGATTTTCGTATCTGTCATGCTCCTTACTCCCTTTCCTGCCGCCGCAGCCACTCTCCCAATCCCAGTATAATAAACATCTGAGATATATTCATAATCTGCTGAAAGCTGAAAATATTGTTTATGGTATAGCTGAAAATGGCAAGACCACATGCCATACAGAGCGCACGGCCTGCTCTCGTCCGCAGAAAACGCACTATAGCGCTTATTATCATGCCCACAAATCCCAAAAGGCCAATGACTCCCAGATTGGCGAGAATCGTAATCCACTCTCCATGGGCATTTGTCAGTCTGTTGTTGCCAAACTGCGACCGGACCATGTCAAGCAGCCCGCTGTCAGGCCCCTTATAAATGTATTCCGCCATACCATCCGGTCCGATTCCCACTACTTTGTGCAGCGAATCCAACGAAGACCACGCACGGATACCGGCTCTCCATGTGCCGCCCCTGCTGCTTCCCCACTCTCTGTTAAAGATAAAAAGCGGATTGTTGGAAAGTGCGCCTATACTCCCCGGATGCAGAGTATTGACTACAAGCATAACAATAAATGACACAGACATCGTTCCAATCAAACCCAAGAATATGTACCAGCCCCGCCGGATAGCCCTTTCATACCGTTCTGCTGTCTGCCCAACCATAAACAGCTTCTTTCTCAGCCACAAATAAACGCATAACAATACAATACCTGCCACCCAAGGCAGTATCGTTTTTGTTAAAGTAGACGACACAAGCGTCATATATTGATTCCGTTCCGGAAAGAGCAGTTGTACCACGGACAGCGCACAAGCCGTTCCGCAAAAAAGCAAGAGCAGTTCCAGAAAATTCTGAAGCCTCTCACGCTTTCTCACTGCAAGCGTCCCAATAAGCAAAAACACTGCTATCAGCGCCAGTGCACCACTGTCGCTTCCCTGTGTAATGCCGGTGGCAAAGCCCACCGCGCTAGCACAGCCCAAAACAGCACGAATCGTTCTGTCCCTCTCCTTATTTCCTTCTTTTCGTTTATAAAACACAAAGCAGCCGGCCGCAATGGGATATAACACCGACCAATAGCCGCAGTACCAGTTGATATTGCCGATAGTTGAGATAAAACCCGGTCCAATTGACATAATCCCCAGCGGATTCACGCCATAGC
>CAMWLB010000415.1 GCA_947174985.1 uncultured Lachnospiraceae bacterium
TTCCTTACTGGCTGTAAGGGGTATTAACCATAAATATATTGTAGTAGGAGGAAATTGTAATGTCTAGTAAGAACAAACCTACCCAGAGTGAAATTGATGGTGTCCAGTATCGTCAGGCAAAACTTTGGCAAATCATCCTGCAAGCCTGCAACGCATTGGTGGGTATGAGTGTCTACTCCCTCATCGGCCTGGCTACCTACAGTGGCAATATAGGTTACGGAATCGCCACCATAACGGTGGGCAGTATCGCAGCATTTTCCCGCATCCTGGACGGTATCACGGATCCGCTGCTGGCTTTCGTGTATGATCGGGTAGAGACCCGCTTTGGTAAGCTGCGTGTGCTGATGATTAGTGGCTTTCTCATCGAGGCTATCGCTCTTCTGTGTATGTTCAACTTCCTGTCCAGCAAGGGCTTTGGTATTATTGTGTTTACAGCCACGTACATTCTCTATGTGATTGGCTATACTATCTCCAATATGACAGCCCAGACCCTGCCTGCCATTATGACCAATGACCCCAAGCAGCGTCCCACCATCGGTGTATGGACCACCGCATTCAACTATCTGGTGCCAATGGTTCTTAACATTGTACTCACCATGGTGCTGCTGCCCATGTTCGGGAATGAGTACAATCAGGGTTTTCTGTCTGCTGCCTGCTGGGTGTGTATCGCCATGGGCGCTGTGGGTACTATTTTAGTGTGTATCGGCATCAGTGAGTTTGATAAGCCCGAGTATTTTAAAGGCACCACCAAGACTCAGGAGCGATTGAAGTTTAAAGATATGTGGGATGTTTTGGCCCACAACCGCCCCCTGCAGTGTTATATCGCTGCCAATGCCTCTGATAAAATTGCTCAGCAGACCACAACACAGGCTGTCATAAATACCCTCATCAATGGCATCCTTATCGGCAATATGCAGCTGGCCACCATGCTTACTGTCATCAGTATGCTTCCCTCTATCCTTTTTGCCGGCTTCGGCGCGCGGTATGCCGGCAGGCACGGCAGCAAGAAAGGTATTGTTACCTGGACCTATGTCAGCATGATCATTGCTTTTGTGACGTTTGGCTTTTTTGTAATTATTGATCCTAAACAGATCGGTGTAATGATGAGTCCGGCTATGATCGTCTATGTGCTGCTTACTTTGGTTCAGAATGGCTCTAACATGTGCATTACAACTTCTGTCAACTCTTTTATGGCAGACACCATAGATTATGAGCTGGACCGCAGTGGTAAGTACATCCCTGCTGTAGTCACCGGTACTTACAGCCTGATTGATAAGCTCATCACCTCTGTCAGTGCTGTCATTGCAACCGGCGCAGTGGCTATAGTAGGTTATACCACCACCATGCCTCAACCGGAGGATCCTTCCACTCCCGGTATCTTCTGGGTTGCCATGGCTGTAAAATTTGGCCTGCCTATCATTGGCTGGATTATCACACTGGTTGCAATGAAGTTTTGTCCGCTGTCCAAGGAGGAGATGGTCAATGTGCAGAAGCGTATTGCTGATAAGAAGGCAGCTCTGAGGGTTTCCTGAAGATATTTAGCGGCATGGGATGCTTGCATTTACATAAAAAAGGTGCCTGCCTCATGCATCGGGCAGGTACCTTATAATAAATATCAGTTATTATTTCATGACGGATGCTTTAAATTGCGCTGGAGATTTTCCGGTGACTTGCTTAAAACTTTGGCTGAAATGACTTCTGGTAGAAAAGCCAAGGCTGTTAGCGATTTCCTGTATGGATTGGTCAGTGTTCTGCAGAAGTAACTTAGCCCGTTCTATTTTGGCGAATTTTACATAATCGCTAAAAGAATACCCTGTCTCCTCACGGAATTTCTGGGTCAGATAGTATTCGCCATATCCGGCTATGAGAGCCAGGTCGGCAGCGCGGATGCGCTCATGCAGATGCATTTCAATATAGTCCACACATTTTTGTACAGGGATGCTTAGTTTGGGATTGGCATGCACCTTATGAACACGATGGATAAAGTCATCGTACATGCTGATGGGAATGGTCATCAGATCGTCCAGGGTTGCAGCGTTTTCCACACTTTGAATGTATGCATCACCAAGAGCATATGCTTCCTCCGGTGAAAGACCGCCTTCGATTGCCGCCCGACAGACAATGGAGCAGAATACGTTGACAGTGGTTTTGCTCTGCCGCAAAGGATCCTTGCTTTGCAAAGGAACGCCGTTAGAAAGCATTTGTGATGTATTCAATGCAGACTTGTAATCCAGATCGCCATTTCGGACCATTTGTAGCAAAGTCTGCTCTGCAGCCCAAACTTTATGTCGGTCGCGCTCTGTCGGAACAAGGACTTGTTTAGGGCTGCTGAGTGCTGCTGCGGTCTTTAAATCGCTGATTGCCAAGGATTGGCCGGTGAGACAGTAGTGCAGCATTAGTAGATATCGGCTGTATACCAAATAGGGCAGGGTGGGTATCCGGTACAGTGTCTGGATAAAATGGCGTTTCCATGCTATGCTTACTTCTAGCCCCAGATAGGAGCGGAATCCATTCTCAATGCTTTTCATGCTTACATCAGTATAGAAGAATGGTCCCAGGACCCATGCCCGGTAAGGTTCTTCATTTTGATATTCAAATGCTGCACCCCATACCAGACCAAGTCCACTGCCCAAGGTAACAGGATAGCTGGATTCCCGCCAATAGTCCAGCATCCGCTCCTTGCAGCCCAGAAAAGAAAAAGCGGTTGCGAGAAGTTCTTGTTCAGGACAGTTGCTTTCCAGGAGATACCCATTTGTATCATAGCACCAAGTGTAGATGTCGCTGCCGCAGCGAACTAACTCTTTGAAAAGGCTCATGTTTTGCAGAACATCCATATTTCGTCACAACCTTTCGTGGTTTATATGATCTATCATACCAC
>CAMWLB010000416.1 GCA_947174985.1 uncultured Lachnospiraceae bacterium
GTGGGTCGGTGTATGGGTATACTGTAAGGCCGTAATTATTTCCTTAAAACGGGGTTTTAAACCTTCAAATTCTTCAGCTTATAGTACAGCGTTCCCTTTTTTGCGGCGTAATCCATCAGTTTCTGTACATCCTCCACGCCAACGCCGTACTGCATAAACTCGGAGATGGCGCTTTTTACCTCATGGATATAGCCCTGCTTGTCCAGATTGGAACCCAGATAGGGAAGTTCCTCTTTTAAACTGCCCGCCACCTTTCTGAGCACCAGACTTTTTCCTGTATCGTCCAGCACGGGAATTTCCCTTTTGCCAACCTCCTCAAAGATACGGTGGGAAAGGCGGCTGAAGCTTAAGACATCAATATTCAGAATGCCGCCGCGCTTATTGACCGGATGAGTCACAAGTTCCTTCTGCGTCTGCATGGTAAACTGATCCGGTACGATAATCAGAAAATTACGTTCCGGCTCCTCTTCCGCCCTCTGAATGATTTCCGAATACAGACGGGTGCTTTTGCCCGCACCCGAACCGCCAAACACAAAACGCAGACTCATGTAAGCGTAAACCTCCACAAATAATCCGCCGCTTCCTCCGCATAATCGATTCCGATTCGCTTTCCTGTAAGAATCCGGCTTTTCTCCACCTCTATCCCCTCTGTGAGATAAAACTCCCGACTCTCTGCCATATCGATATCATTGTCAGCCTTCGTGATATGCATGGCGATACAGAGCTTGCCCGGGCCGTCCGCCAGATGCTTTTTTACGGCTGTCGGCACTTTTTCCGTTGCTGCTGCAACTGTCTCTGCAGCAGCAGTTTCCACACTGTCCGCCACACGCTCTGCCTTCCGTTTCTCCCTTGCCGTCCTGCGCCTTTCCATATCCGCCATCCTTAGCCGCTCCATAATGCTTTTCGAAGCCTCGTCAGCCGGCTCCACCATGCGGATTAATGAAGCCATTGGAGTCCCCTCCGCCCCTGCCGTCACATTCACGCAGTTATACATACCGTAAATAAAATACACGTAGGAAGTGCCGCCGATATGAAACATCGGTTCCGTCCGCTCCGTCCGCCTGCCGCCGTAGGTATGGGAGCCCTTGTCTTCCACGCCCATATAGGCTTCCGTCTCCGTGATAATGCCCCGTACCTTGCCGAGCGGCGTCTCATGCACCATGATTTTGCCAATCAGACGGCGCGACAGTTCCAGCGCATCCGACATAAAAAACTCCCTCGTCAGCCGCTTTTGATTCTCTGATAAAAATAACCCATGTACATTTCTGCCATTCATTCCCATTACGCTTCATCCTCTAGAAATCTCATTATATAAGGTTAGGCTCCACAAGATAACGCACACCTTTCCCATGTGCCTTTGCATACGCAATCTCCGACTTTGTACTCTCACCGATATAGCCTTCCACATTAATGACATAGATGCTGTCTGCCATATCTATCTTGCGTTTATGCATATCATCAAGCATTTCTTTTGTTTTCGAAAGTGTCCCTTCATCCATTCCTTCCCAGACTTCACGATCCCCGGCATGACCAAATAAGCCAACCGATATTACAATATTTCCTTCAAGGGTCAGCCGCTTCTGTGCTTCCATAAACGCATCCTTAAAACGTGTACTGCCGCATAATGTAATGACCGGATAATCTTTTTGCATATTTTTTCTCCTCTTTACATATTGCGAAACTCCCTTTTCATGAACAGGTATTGTGTCATAGAGACAAAATAAGGGCGACTTGCCACGCTTCGGAGCCCGTTTTTGTCTCTATGACACAATACCGTCACTCGCAACGTCATCTCACAATTCCTTATTGTATCACCAGCTCCACAGGGCAATGGTCCGATCCTAAAACTTCGCTGTGGATTGCCGCGCTCTGAAGCCTGTCCTTTAAACAGTCCGAAACCACAAAATAGTCGATACGCCAGCCTGCGTTCTTCTCCCTCGCCTTAAACATGTATGACCACCAGGAATATGCGCCGGTAAGTTCCGGATAAAAGTAGCGGAAGGTATCCGTAAAGCCTGATTCCAGAAGTCTGGTAAAGCAGCCGCGCTCCTCGTCGGTAAAGCCCGCGTTCTTTCGGTTCGACTTGGGATTCTTTAAATCGATTTCCTTGTGCGCCACATTCAAATCCCCGCAGAAAATAACCGGCTTTTTTTCCTCCAGCTTTTTCAGATACGCCAAAAATGCCTCCTCCCACGTAAGACGGTAGGCAAGCCTGGTCAGCTCCCGCTGTGCGTTCGGCGTATATACCGTCACCACATAAAATGTAGGATATTCCGCCGTAATCACGCGCCCTTCTTTGTCATGCTCCTCCATGCCGATTCCCATGGTAACCGCAAGCGGCTCCTCCTTAGAAAACAAAGCAGTGCCGGAATACCCTTTTTTCTCCGCATAATTCCAATATTGATGATACCCGGGCAAATCAAGCGAAATCTGCCCCTCGCTTAACTTGGACTCCTGAATACAAAAAATATCTGCATCCACCTCTTTAAAAAAAGAAAGAAAACCCTTCTCCACACACGCCCGCAGCCCGTTTACATTCCATGAAATCAGTTTCATTCCCAATTATTCCTTTCCTACACGATACATTTTCAATATTCCCTTCTGTGTCAACATTTTACCACAATTATCTTCTCATTGCCACAGATACCTTCTGATGCTATACTATAGTAGATTACATTTTATACGGAGGTCTCTATGTTAGGATTAGGCAATAAAAAACTGTTTCTCTTTGACATCGACGGCACGATTGCCCTCGGCTCCAAATTGTTTGACGGAAGCCGTCAGCTTCTTAACTATATTGAGAAGGAACTGGGCAAAGCATATTTTATTTCAAACAACTCAACCAAAAGTGAAACTGATTATGTAAAAT
>CAMWLB010000417.1 GCA_947174985.1 uncultured Lachnospiraceae bacterium
CGCTTATCACGGCAAGCTTCTTTTTATCCTGTTCCCTGCATATATGCGATAAAATCTGATAAATAAGCAAAGGACTGATTCCCAAAAGTAAAAAATTGATGCCTGTCAGCACACGGTACGCAGCAATCGGATTCGGTACAAGCTTCATAATCGGAAGCATGAGAAATCCATAGCCAAAGGAATACCATGAATACTTTGACACAATTTCATGCCAGTCCATTCCTGCCATATTTGCCGCCTGCGCCCAATAGCCGAATTCATCCGGCAGAATCAAAGGACCACATGCTTCGCGTACTGCTGCGAGCGCCAGTATCGCCCACAGGCACAGGAAGCCCGCCAGAATCATATATGGGATTCTTTCTTCTTTTACTATCACATATTTCATTTGCTTTTCTGTAAGGCTTACAGGAAAATAGTTAGCAGTTTCCCACTAACTATTCCCGCATAAGCTTATGCCTTTTACTACTTGTAGCTATCAAAGCTTCCGGCAGGCGCTTTTACAATTGCAAATACGCCAAATCCGGTTGTGTTGAAGGAAATTAACGTGGTGTCAAAGGAAGCCTCGTCAGTCAGGATGCTCACTCTGCCGCCTTCCTGTACCAGGATAACAGCATATTCATAACCAGCCTGTCTGAAGGACTCAGGTATGCCTACCACGATGTTAATCGGTGTGTTGATGTCGATTACCTTCTGACCATTCAGGTATGCGTTGATGTCCAGAACAGGACCTTTCACAGCCTCTACCTGATTTGCTGCCAGTATAGCAAGACCATCATTGATGCTTCTCTCTGCCGCAGGACCATGATTTGTTTCAAGCACATCTACCACAATTGTGGCGTCTGCGCCTGCACCAAATGCAGCAAGTACGTCTGCCTTAATCGTTGCCACGATAACGCCATTGACTGACTTTGCCTTGTAAGCACCGTCTACAGAAGAAACAAGCTTGTCTCCCGCTGCACTGAATACCGGGTTCTTTCTTAAGGTAGCCGTATTGGTTGTCGTAGTCTTTGCGGTCTGGCTGACCGGTGAAGAACTGGTTGCTGCAGGTGTTTTCGTATCCGTCGTCGTGTCTGTCGCATCAGTACCAACGCCAGCACGCAACAGCACGGAACCATTTGCACTTACCGCCAGAACAGGAGCCGCCGCCAGCATAACTGCCATGGCAAACACACCGATGTTCTTAAGTACCTTCTTACTAACCATCTCTTTTTACCTCCTTTTTAGATTTATATATAGCCGGGAAAATTTTCCGGTATATATCTGTTTTGGTGTTACAAAATCTTAATAAAAACCGGCTTGCATAAAATCATTTAAGAGGGATATGATAGTAACAATCCCTTTCGTAAAATATATACATTTGCGAAGGATTGGTTTTGGTACGCAAAAAAGCGGTCAGCCGCAGAGCATGACCACTTTTTTGACGGTTTATAGATTTTTATTGGGATTTTTACGCGACACCTGCTTCAAACACCTTATTCATCAACAACCGCTTTTGCTGCATGGTGGAATGGACATACAGGTTCAGCGTGATTTGTATATTGGCATGTCCCAAAATTTCGCTCAGGCTTTTTACATCGCATCCCCGCCTGATACACAGGCTGGCAAAATAATGCCGGAGCATATGAAACTTAAAATGTGCAATGCCGCATTTCTTTAATATAGCTGCAAAACGATACTGCACTGTTCTTGTTTCCGCAAAAGCGCACCGCTTTCCCTCTATCAGATACTGCCCTGCGGACTGTCTTTTCTCTCTTAACAAAGAAAGCAGAACCTCCGGAAGAGGTATATGCCGCTTGGAAGTAGCAGTTTTAGGTGTTTGTATTTTGATGCTTGTTTCAAAATCTGCCTGTCCAAAATCTTTTACCCGCTGCATATTCTTACTAATTTTCAGAACACCCTCATCAAAATCTATATCCCCCCATGTCAGTGCGCAAAGTTCTCCAATACGGATACCGGTATAATAAGCCAGGAGAATACCAAGACAGGTGGAATCCTCCGCATTTGCATATAAATACTGAAGCAGTTTTTCAATATCCTTATCCGCAGGAAGTTCCGTCCTTTTCTCTGTTTCCTTTATCTGCTTTCCCGACAATAGCGGAAGCTTGTACTGATATTCTGCCGCCACATAGGAAAATGCCTGTCTTATCACCGTGCCAATACAGTTTAGGTAGGCCGCAGAAATTTTTGAGCCGTCACTCTTTTTCCGGATACTGTCCAGATATCTTCGAAAGGAAAGACTGTCAAAGCTTTCCGCCTGCCGTTCTGCGATGCTGCCCGAAATATGGCGCGCAATCAATTGCTTGTAGCAGGCATAGGTTGATTCCTTCCATCCTTGCCGCTTATCTCTAAGCCAGATTTCCATAAGCTCACCAACAGTTAAGGCGCAGCTTTTGACGCCGCTGTTCTGTTCTGCCGCCAATGCTGCCATTTTTTCCCTGACTTCCCTATAATTATGCCCATATACGGAATGGTATTTTTTTCTCCCGTCAGCAGAATCTTTCCGACGAATACGCCCCTCCCACCTTCCGTCCTTTCTCTTATATATATTCAGTCCTCTTTTTGACATAGTTCCTCTCATTCTGCCTCGCCAACGGCATCCGGATCATCGGTTTTGTGCCGTTACACAGCTTAAGCAAGACCATCTTTTTGACGGCTTTCCTTTTTTTAAATGGGCTTTATCTTTTACTTTTTCTTTCCCTTTCCAGAAATTTAGTTATTTTTAGCAAAATTAATTTAAGCTGTTATATCATTTTGGGGTTGCAATCTCATCTTTAAAATGATAATATAATTAAAAGTCTGGCATTGTGTGGTATCATTGTATTTGTTGTGCCCTTTTTTGGTTTTCATAAATGTATATATTTTGC
>CAMWLB010000418.1 GCA_947174985.1 uncultured Lachnospiraceae bacterium
TTGTTATTCTGTGTTATACTTAAATTACAGTGAAATAAGTTTTTAAGGAGGGGTTTTATGGCAATGATGGAAAGACCGTCGGTCAGTACGCTGGCTGATGGGGGGAAGTATTGGGAACATGAGTATGAGAAGTTTTTCCTGAAAGTGTATGTGCCCGCCAATGATCTTGACGGACAGACCAACAACTTCAGCTTTCGCGCGCCGCTTTTGCTGGTTTTTGAGGAGAATCGGCAGAGTATGGATGAGGCGATCGAGTTTGCCAGGGAGAGCGGACTTGAAAAGATTGCGGCGGCTGTGGATTCCAGCGTTCTCTTTATTTACCCAACGAACGAGGGCGGCTGGAAGAATGCAACGGAGGAGTTGTATGCGTCTGTCATAGCGGAGGTAAAAATGGATCCGATGTATTCGGACGGAATTGCGGAAATCCATAATTTCTTTACACGGGAGTTTAAGGGTTATTTTATCAGAGGAGCGGTATTTAGGGCAGACATATACAGTTTCGGCGAGTCGGCGGATTATGTTGCCCAAAATCTGCTGAAGACCCTGCAGGGCGAATATCTCTGGGGACCGGGTGAGATCACGCCCGCCATGTGTTCCATGCAGAATCTGAGTGTTATCCCACAGCCGGAGCGCAAGGATATCGGGATATTAAGTGTCGGAAACTCAAAAGAAATTAATGACGCTCTTGTGGGCTGCACAAATCTGCTGGTGAAAGAGGAAGCCGAATATGAGGCGGACTTTAAGGCCTTTGTCAGAAAATTTAAGATGTGGTGCGGCAATATGCAGATCGAGCCGGATTTTGAGGCGATGGATATGACGGAGGAAGTTGGCAGCGTGGTGGTGAAAACCTCGCCGGACAACCGCGGGATGTTCAAGGATACCGAGGAGCATAAAGTCGGATATTTCGCTTACTACAACAATGATATCTTCAATGAAGGGCCGGCTCCGTTGGTCATGGGATTCCATGGGGGCGGCGATTCTTCCCTGTTCCTGACCTTTGTGTCTGGCTGGTATGAGGTTGCGCACAAATATGGTTTTCTGTATGTCTCACTTGAGAATCACCAGAATGTGACTGCCACAGAAGTCGTGGAAGTGATTGAACATCTCAAGAAACGTTACAGAATCGATGAGCATCGTATCTATGCAACCGGGTTTTCCATGGGCAGCGGCAAAACATGGGCTCTGTTCCAGGAGTATCCGGAGATTTTCGCAGGGCTTGCTCCCGCGAGCGCGCTGTTCCCGATGAAAGATAACCAGTTTGGGCTGACGCTCGGCGATCGCCTGAATATGACCGTGCCGGTTCCCATTTTCTATTCGGGCGGCGAGAATTCCCATCTGCCGGAATTGCCCTGCCAGGCGGATTCCGCATCTGAGCGCATACAGTATGCGGCGCAGGTCAATCAGTTGAAGAAGAAATTTGATGTCAGCTACGATGAAAAAGAGAATTGGGACGATACCATATGGGGCGTCCCCGGGGACCGGCTCGAGAAACTCTATGACTAGTCAAGATGCAGCTATCTGACCATCCAATATTATGACAGCGAGGACGGTGTCTGCCGTACGGCGTTTGCCAGCGTCAGCGAGCAGGTGCATGAGTGCAGGCATCACACCTGCGAAAACGCGTGGAAGTTTATTTCGCAGTTTACCAGGTAGGGGAGGGAACTGGCCACCACGATCAGGCAGGGGCTTTCCGAAATTTCGGGAGGCCCTTTATCAAGCTCATAAACCAATAGAAGGGGGCTTTGAACAAAGTAAAAATATATTACATAATGGTAGCAAGGGTACAATAAGAGAAAATATTGTCAATAAAGTTATATAGATAAACGTTTGCCATTCAGAAATAATATCCTTCATAGGGGAATTGTTGGTTATTCGGATGAAGAGGTAAATATTGCGTATAAAACAATGTTGATATTTATCGCACATGTTATTGAGATGAGTGAGCGTTTATCGACAGACAATTAGTTGATATCTTTTTGATGGATATATGGAAGGGAGAAATACTATGTTATTCATACAATACCCTAAGTGCTCCACTTGCCAGAAGGCTAAAAAGTGGCTTGACGCACATAATATTACATATACAGATCGTCATATGGTAGATGCTAATCCTTCCTATGACGAATTAAAGGAGTGGTACGGGAAAAGCGGTTTGCCGCTTAATAAGTTTTTTAATACAAGCGGATTGTTGTACAGAGATATGCAATTAAAGGATAAGCTGCCTGCCATGAGCGAGGAAGAGAAGTTAAAGCTTCTGGCGACTAATGGAATGCTTGTAAAGCGTCCGCTTATTGTCGATGGTAATTTGATACTTACAGGATTTAAGGAAGCGGAGTGGGAAGAAAAACTTTTATAGAAATACTTGGCAATAGAAAAAGAGGATGTAGAAAGGCGACAGACTTTGAATTTGGTACAAGGCAGGATAACAAGTTTATATCCAGAGTAGCAACTATTGCAGGGTTGCCGTTTTGCCCTACACGTTGTATAATACCAATATGAAACCTAATACACAGAAAAACAGAAAACATAATAAAAGAATCTTTGTGTCAGCGGTAATCCTGTTTCTGATACTGTCTACCCTTACGGGCTGTTTCCCCAACAATTATACGAGGGAGGAGGAAAAAACTTTCTTGCGGGAGGCAGAGGAGGTGGCGTTAAGCTATCTATCGGACAGATACGGAGGGGCTAAAATTCAGGAGATTCAGCCGGAGACAGTATTGATAGATGACAGATGGGAGCTTACCGAATTTGCCAGTGGACAGTTTGTCTGGAAGAAACAAACTTATAATATTGTAGTCAATGCAGAGACGGGAGAGGTCTATACTTCTGTTTATTTTGACGAGATTGAGGAGCAGCTGAGGGAG
>CAMWLB010000419.1 GCA_947174985.1 uncultured Lachnospiraceae bacterium
GTTTTCTATTGTTTTCATGCCTGTTTTCACGCCTTTCTTTGTAAATATCTACTTCCTTAGTATATGACACAATGCGGCAAATAGCAAATATGAAATTTGGGTATGCAAAAAGTGCTGTCCGTTTCTCTCAAAATGCAAAAAATGGGAACCTGTTATGCAATATCCGCCAATACTTTACCTTTTTGGGTGAACATGCTAAAATAGATTGACGCAGAAGAGATATAGCACAGGAGGGGCCGTCAGTTGTCAGGACAAAGAAACTTTAATAAAAGAATAGCGATGCTGCTGGTTGTACTGTTTTTTTTGACGGCGCTTTTTGGCTGTGGTTCAGGCGGCAGGGAAGATGAGCGAAAGGAAACACAGGAGAGGGAACCTTTGAGCATGGAGACTGCGCCTGTGATTGATTATGAGGTGCCGGTGGTTCTGCCGGGGATTCTGGTGGATCGGATAGGCTACGAGGCTGCATCATATAAGACGGCAGTGGTGCGGGGCAGCAGTCTGCCGGCCCGTTTTCACATTGTCAATGCCGATACGGGAGAAGTGGTGTACACCGGCAGCCTGGAGCAGCGGGGGTACGATAATCAGACGAAAGAATATAATAGTTATGGGGATTTTTCAGCGCTGACAGAAGAAGGCGTCTATTATATGGAGTGTGATATACTGGGGCGTTCTTATTCCTTTGAAATCAGGGATACCATGTATGCGGACTTGATGGAGGAAGCGATAGCGCTCTTAAACAGTAAAAGGAACAATCTGACCGAAGAAGATGTTCTGGATGTATGCCGGTGCCTTTCTACCCTCCTTTTATCTTACGAGTTGTTTTCGCATGTGTATGAAGGGCAGGCAGCGGAGGGAAAGGAACCGCCTCTGATTGGGCTTATCCGTTCTTATGCGGAATGGCTGATTACGGTACAGGATGCGGAGACGGGAGCTGTGATGGCAGAAGAGGAACTGCTCTGGGAGGAGACGGCATGGCTTTCGGCTGTGCTGGCAAAATTCAGCTACACCTACCAGAAATATGACAGCGTCTATGCTACGGTATGTTTGCAGGCGGCTGATAAGGCGTGGAAATATTTAACCGAAAGGGAAGGGCGGGAGACAGAAGAAAGAACAGAAAACGAATACAAAGAAACCAGATTTTATGCGGCAGCAGAGCTGTATCGCGCTACCGGTCGTAACGAATATCATACGGTTGTGGTAAGTCTGGGTAAAGATATGATACCTAATGCAGACAATGTTGCGTTGATGTTTGGCACACTGACCTACGCTTCCACCAAGAGAAGCGTGAATATGGATTTGTGTGCGAGGCTGACGAAGGAGCTTTTGGATGAAGCAGAGCGTATTGCAGAGCGTGCGCAAGAGGATGTTTTTTCCACCGGCAGCAGCCTTGAAGAGGAGAGCTTAGAGGAAATTCTTTGGGATATGGTAGTGGTAGCCGCTGTGGATTATATTATTACGAACCATGAGTATGCCACGCTGATTGAAAATCATCTGCATTATCTGGCGGGGACAAATGAAACTGCCGTCTGTCATCTTTCTCCTGACGGAGAGAGCGGCGCTGCGGACATTGGAAAGAACTGCATGAGCACGGCGGAGTATATCATGATGTTAAGTGAAATTTTGAGCCATAAGCAGGAGGAATAATGGATGGATATAGTGGTGCTTGCGGGCGGAATCAGTACGGAAAGAGATGTCTCTCTTGTGTCCGGCAAAATGATTTACCGCGCCTTAAAAAAGAATGGGCACAATGCAATCTTGCTGGATGTATTTTTAGGATATGAAGGTACGGATATCGATTCGGTTTTTTCTCTGGATAAGGATTGGGAAGTACAGGTGGCAGGCATAAAGGAAACAAATCCGGACATTGAGCAGATAAAAGCCATGCGGCAGGATTGGGAAAAGTGTTTTTTCGGCCCGAATGTCATTGCAATCTGTCAAAGGGCGGATGCTGTTTTTATCGCACTGCACGGCGAAAATGGTGAAAACGGCAAGGTGCAGGCGTACTTTGATTTGATGGGTATCACTTATACGGGAACTGACTATGTAAGCTCGGCGCTCAGCATGGATAAGGGGCTGGCAAAGGACATTTTTTATAAACACGGGATTCCTACACCGAAGGGAATCCGGCTGAAAAAGGGCGAGACAGAATCGGAAAAATTGCCATTTCCCTGTATCGTAAAGGCTTGTAACGGCGGCTCCAGTGTGGGCGTCAGCATAGCAAAAAATGAAACGGAATATGAAGCTGCCAAAGCGGAAGGATATAAATATGATGATGAGGTTATCATAGAACAGTATATTGAAGGCAGGGAGTTTTCTGTTGGGGTACTGGACGGGAAGGCATTGCCGGTAATTGAGATAGAGCCGCTCACGGGTTTTTATGATTACAAAAACAAGTATCAGGCGGGCAGCAGCATAGAAACCTGTCCGGCAGACATTCCGAAGGAGAAAGCAGAAGAACTGCAACGCTGTGCGGAAGCGGCGTTTCGTGCGCTGCGGCTGAAAAAATATGCCCGTATCGATTTTATGTTGGATAAAAACGGGGCAATCTATTGTCTGGAAGCGAATACTATGCCGGGTATGACGCCGACTTCTTTGCTGCCACAGGAAGCGGCGGCTGCAGGAATGAGTTATGAGGCGCTTTGCGAGAGGCTTATTCAGATATCACTGGATAGGTGATTGCGAGGGTTTTCTGCGAGTGACGGGGCTGGCCCATATAGATAAAAACGGTCTCCGAAGCAGCGGCAAGTCGCCCGTTTTTATCTATATGAGCCAGTCCCTGTAACTTGCAAAGTGTCTCACAATTGCATAGATAAGTCTGGAAGGCGGCTTTGCAAAGGCGCGAGAATGGTTTGAAAGG
>CAMWLB010000420.1 GCA_947174985.1 uncultured Lachnospiraceae bacterium
CTTTTGTTGCGCTTCGGAAAAAAATCGGGTATGATAATAAAAGAGGCAGTACAAAAGAGGAATAACATATCATGTGGGGAAAAATAGCGTTGTGGGCAACGGTTTTCTGGGCGGGAGCCGTTGCGGGAAATGTGGATTCTGTCACCAGACAGGGTGAATCCATGCGGGAAGCATGGGAGATGCAGGAAAGTGTTTTGACAGAGAGCTGCCGTACTTGGTTAGTGCGCAGCTCTTTTTCCAGTGTGCCGTATTTTCGGGATGATACCGGAAAGCTTCTGCAGGAGGAGGACGGATATTTTTACAGCTATTGGGGCGGCGTGCTGGCACGGTATGACGTGGATACGCTGGAACGGGAAGTGCTGTATGAGGCGGCTTCCGAGCAGAACGGCAGGCTGTTTTGCATGGACGGCGAGTATATTTATTTTCTGGAGATACCGAATATCAGTCCCTATGGGAAAAAGAGCATCCTGTACCGCGTAAAAAAGGACGGGACAGAACTTACGGTGCTGGATGAAAATGTGCCGGACGCGGGTATGTATGACGGCGGGGCAGGCTGTTATCAGGAATATACGGCGATGGACATAGAGAAAGATGTCCTGTACCTGATGCATGACGAAATCGTAGTCTGCTATCGGATAAAGCCGGAGGGCGGCGTGGAGCAGATAGATATGGCGGACACTCTGTATGGCATGGTGCCGGAAGGGTTTCGTACGCCTCATACAAGTGGTAACTATCTTTCTTACTGGAATCTTCCATCGATTCCTTACTGTGCGGGAAATCTCGGGTATTTCTTTGCCTGCAGCGAGGAATATGGGTGGTTAATCCGTGTGGACGCGGAAAGCGGAATCGTGGAAAACGTGACGGCCGATCTGCCGGAAAGCCTGCGTTATTACGACCATCTGCAGCTTACCCATGATTCATTATTTTACAGTGTTGACCAAAAGATATGGATGCGGCGCGGGCTGGAAAGCGGAAGTGAATGGGAAAAATGGTATGAGTCAGATCAGGAACTTCGTTTTTGCAGCTACGACGAAAGCGGCATGTATTTTGAAGCGTGGGCGGAAGGAGAAACAGAGGATCGTTCCGGTGTGTGGTCGCTTTACCAAATAAATTGGGAAGGAGAGCGTACCTGCCTCTTTTCCATGGAAGGAGAACAATATTTTTCGGAATATCCCATGGGGTTTCCGCTGAAGCGCTTTTTGGTGCTTGGAGATTACTTGTACTATTTCGATGTGACGGAGCAGGGCGAGGGCATATATAGGCTGCCTCTGGCAGAGGCGGAACGGGGAGCGGATGTCCGGCCGCAGCTGGTATGCATGTACGATGAGGATAAAACAAATGAAATCAGTTATATAGAGAGCGTAAAAACGGGACCGAAGGGCGATGTGATTGCCCTGCCGACGCAGTTTGGCAAGCTGTACTTGTATGAGAGGACAAATGCAGACAAAAAAATCAATGCATTTTTAAAAAAGCTGTATCGGGAGCATGAGGCGGCTCTTGCGGAAGAAAATGAGGCATTTTGCGAGGATTTCGAGGCAGAATGGGAAGATTTACAGGGAATATGGGAATACTGGTATTCCAAAGATAACCCGGATATGGAAGAGCAGGAGCAGAAGAGGGTGATTGCGGAGGAAAGTACTGTAGAGATAAGCGTATCCATATCCTATGTAAGTGAAGCGTATCTTGTGGTTGATATATCAGAGTATTCTTACCGGTTCCCAGGTGCGCACGGCATGTATTGGGATGACTATTACGTGTTTGACAGAAGGACGGGAGAGCGCCTTACCCTTTTGGACTTCGTTGATAATACGGAAGAAGAAGTCGAGGAGCTCGTTTCTACCTATCTGGAGCTGTGCGGTCTGCCCTCGGATGCCGAGGGAGTTACACAGGAGCCGGAGCGTTTTTTCCTGACGGCGGAGGGGATTGGCATACATTATGACGTCTACGAGCTTTCTGATTATGCGAGCGGCGCGCAGGATATTATCATTCCTTATGCAGAGTTTCGGATAAGAGAGGGAATGATACAATAAGGAGGGAGTATACAGATGAAAAAGACAATGATTTGGATAACTGCCTGTCTGTTGGCGGCAGCAGTCACAGCTTGCACAAAACCTTCCGGAGAAAATAAGGGAGATGCTTCCCAGATAGAAAATGGCGGTACGGAAACTTTGACCGATGTGGAAAATGGCGGTGCAGAGGGAATGGATTTGGAAGAAGAGGAGCCGGTCTTTGGCGGCGTGCCGTATTTTCAGGACAATACGGGAAGGCTTGTGCAGTCTGAGGACGGATATTTTTACGGCTACTGGGGCGGGACGCTGGCGCGGTATGATGTGGACACGCTGGAAAGGACGGTGCTGTATGAGGCGGCTTCTGAACAGCGGGGCGGACTGTTCTGTATCTATGGGGATTATGTCTATTTTTTGAAGGTGCCCGATATCAGTCCTTTTGGGAAAAAGATACTGCTGTACAGGGTAAAGAAGGATGGAACGGACCTTACGCTGTTAGATGAGAATGTGCCCGATGCAGGAGAACTTTACGACGGATATGAATACGAAAGTTATTTGGGCATGGATATTTATGAGGATATTTTGTATCTGATGAGTGGAAAAACAGTAACCTGTTACCGGCTGGATGCTGCAGGCGGCGTGGAACTGACTGATATTGCCGACACGCTCTATGGGACACTCTCATCCATACCACAGGGCTATTATGCTTCGAGGTCGGACTATTATCCGAACCGGTATACCTGTCTCTTATAAACAACTGACGCTGCAGACGAAGAGGATAGTGTAGATGTCGGAGGGCGACGTATCATTAAAATAAAGGAGAGGTGGTGGGGGGGGGGGGGGGGGGGG
>CAMWLB010000421.1 GCA_947174985.1 uncultured Lachnospiraceae bacterium
ATACTAATCATGAAGCGCATGAGCGAAGTGACGGATGTAGAAGGCTGGAAATATGCAGAAGACGTACAGATGGGCGGCGATTTGATGAAGGTGCCAAAAAATACGCTTGTCTATGAAATTAGCGGTCCCATGTTTTTTGGCGCTGCGGACAAGCTTTTAAAAATCGGTGTAAAAGACGGGACAAACTGTCTGATTCTGCGTATGCGGAGCGTAAATGCGATTGATTCCACGGCGATGCGCAATTTTGAAAAACTGCTTCTGTCATGTCAGAAGAAAAATGTGACGCTTATCTTTTCGCATGTGGATGAACAGCCCATGTCCCTTATGCATAAGGCCGGGTTTGACAAAAAAGTAGGGCTTGAAAATTTCTGCGCGCATATCGATGACGCAATTGCGCGCGCCGAATCATTACAATAATACAGAAAGAAAAGCCGTGTTGCGGCTTCAAGGAGAGAAAAAGTGGCTGAATTTACTCCCATGATGCAGAAGTATCTGGAGACCAAGCAGGAATATGCGGACTGTATTCTTTTTTACCGTCTGGGTGATTTCTATGAAATGTTTTTTGAGGATGCGCTGACTGTATCGAAAGAACTGGAGATTACTCTGACGGGAAAAGACTGCGGGCAGGAGGAGCGCGCCCCCATGTGCGGGGTGCCTTATCATGCCGTGGAAGGATATTTGAACAGATTAGTGGGCAAGGGCTACAAGGTTGCCATCTGCGAGCAGGTGGAAGACCCGAAACTTGCCAAAGGACTTGTGAAGCGGGAGGTTGTCCGCATCGTGACGCCGGGCACCAATATAGATGTGCAGGCGCTCGACGAGTCTAAAAACAGTTATCTGATGTGTATCACTGATATGCAGGCAAAAATCGGTATTTCTCTTGCTGACGTTACCACCGGGGATTTTTTCCTGACGGAAGTGGATGATTTAAAGAAGTTGACAGACGAGATCATGAAATACCAGCCCAAGGAAATTATCTGCAATGACGCCTTTCTGGTGAGCGGCATGGATATGGAGGATTTAAGGGGCAGGCTCGGTATAACCGTGTATGCGCTGGAGCCGCATTTTTTTGATGATGACGCCGCTAAAAGATGTCTGATGAAACATTTTCATGTCAATACGCTGACAGGGCTTGGTATCGATGATTTTCCGATTGGACTGATTGCGGCGGGCGCGCTTCTTTTGTATCTTTATGATACGCAGAAGACCTCTTTGAATCATATCAGCCATATTTACCCTTATATCACAAGCAAGTATATGCTGCTTGACAGCTCCACGAGACGGAATCTGGAACTGTCAGAGACCCTTCGGGAAAAGCAGAAGCGGGGTTCTCTTTTGTGGGTGCTCGACAAAACCAAAACAGCCATGGGCGGGCGCACGCTTCGGAATTATATGGAACAGCCTCTGATAGAAAAAGAAGATATTGAGAAACGCCTTGATGCGGTGGAGGAATTGTCAAAGGATTCTGTTTCCCGCGATGAAATCAGGGAATATCTGAATCCCATCTATGATTTGGAAAGACTGCTTGGGCGCATCAGCTACAAAACGGCAAATCCAAGGGACTTAATTGCTTTTCGCAACTCCCTTCAGATGCTGCCTCATATTAGGACGGTATTAAAGGGCTTTGAGAAGGAACTGCTCGTCGGTATTCGGGAAGAAATGGATTCGTTGGAGGATATCTGCGGTCTGATTGAAACGGCAGTCGAGGAGGAGCCGCCTGTTTCCGTCAGGGAGGGCGGTATCATCAAGGACGGCTTTGACGAGGACATTGACAAACTCAGAAGCGCCAAAAGAGACGGCAAGAAATGGCTTGCTGAGTTGGAAAATGAGGACAGGGAACGGACGGGTATCAAGAATCTGAAAATCAAATATAATAAAGTTTTCGGCTATTATTTTGAGGTGACAAATTCTTACAAAAATCTGGTTCCTGAGGATTATATCCGGAAGCAGACCCTTGCCAATGCAGAGCGTTACACGACACCGCGCTTAAAGGAGTTGGAGGATACCGTGCTGAATGCAGAGGACAAACTCTGCACGCTGGAATATGACCTTTTCTGCCAAATCAGGGACGCCATTGCGGCAGAGATGGAGCGAATCCAAAGGACGGCCAAGGCAATTGCAAGGCTTGATGTGTTTGCCTCGCTTTCCCTTGTGTCGGAGCGTAACGGCTATGTGCGCCCTAAGCTCAATGAAAAAGGCGTTATTGACATCAAAGACGGCAGGCATCCGGTGGTGGAAAGAATGATAGAGCATGATATGTTTATCACAAACGACACCTATCTGGACAATAATAACCGCCTGATTGCCGTTATTACCGGTCCCAATATGGCGGGCAAATCCACCTATATGCGGCAGACGGCGCTGATTGTACTGATGGCGCAGACTGGGTGTTTTGTGCCTGCAAAGAGCGCCAATATCGGTATTGTGGACAGAATCTTTACGAGAGTGGGTGCTTCGGATGATTTGGCGAGCGGACAGTCTACCTTTATGGTGGAAATGAACGAGGTGGCAAACATTCTGCGCAATGCCACTTCCAAGAGTCTGTTCGGAGCCTAAATCTTTCTGTTGGGTAGAGCGATCATTATGTCAGTGTGCATGTCAGTCATTCAGGGGGCACCCTACAGACTCCCTAGAGGTGCGCCTCACCAATCTCCCAGGTGCCTCTCAATCTTACCAAATTGATAATCAAGATTAGTCCATCTTATGTTTTCAACACACACACACCCCAAAGTTACATTTCGAAAAGAGAAAGAAGGCTAGGCATGGGAGTTAATGCCTCTGGAGGCAGAGGCAGGTGGATCTCTGTGAGCCCGAGGCCAACCTGGTCTACATGATGAGCTTCAGGCCAGTC
>CAMWLB010000422.1 GCA_947174985.1 uncultured Lachnospiraceae bacterium
TAAAATTTTCAAAGTTCATCAATTTCTACTTGACTTTTTATTTGCAGACTTTTTTTGCGCAAAAAAACACATGCAGCTTCCGTACCGTAATCAGATTTACGCGCGGTGCGCTACATGTGTCGTTTATTGCTCTTATTTATTTCCAGAAGATATTTTATCTCTTCGCCCATTTAAAATCAAAGGGCATTTTATACAATCTTTCTCCTCTGCGCATTTGTGAATATTGTCCGCTTTTTACTTTAATTGACTGCCATCTGCGAAAGCATTACCTACTTTCTCACCCAGCTTCAGATAAGCGTTGTTCACAGGGTCAAAGGAGATTGCCTGAAGCTTTGCCGCATCCACCATGCCGTTTTCTCCAAGGATACTCTCGTCAGCGCTGACATTGATGATTTCACCTATGATACAGCCGTCCTCGTTTACCTTTAACAGCTTACATTCCAGCGCCATGGGAAGTTCCTCGATGATCGGTGCATCCACATATTCACTTTTGACGGTATGGAAGCCCGCCTTCTCCAGCTTATCCGGCACATCATTGGCGGATACAATCCCCACATAATCTGCCTCCACAACATGCGCCGCATCTGCAAAACTGACCGTAAATGCCCCTCTCTTCTTGATGTTCTGTGTGGTCTTGTGCCCTTCGCTCAAGCAGAGCATAACCTGATTGGAATCATAAATGCCGCCCCACGCCGCATTCATGGCGTCTGCCGCTCCCTCCTCATCATAGCTGCCGATAATCAGCACCGGCAAGGGATACATCCACGTTTTCTTTCCGAAATTTTTTCTCATGACAATACCTCCGTTTTTTATTTTTTATATAGGCTTCCCTAAAATAGCTCATCTAACAAAATATAGTATTTCAGTTTCTCCCAATCGGGCTTAACGCCCAGCCTCTCAAACAGCATTTCCGGATAGTAGCCTCCATATGCTTTTCCGCCGTTATATTTTCCTTCGAAATTGTGCTTCAGGCTTCTGTAGCAAAGCGCAATATCCTGCCAGCGGTCTGCAACTCCCATTTTTCCCAAATCGATAAAACCCGTGACCCTGTCCCCGTCTGCAAACAAATTCGGCAGGCAGAAATCCCCATGGGAAAACACCAAATCTTCCTTAGGCCGGTTATTTTCCAGCCACCGAAGCAGCTCTGCCGGGGAAGCAAACCCATTTTCGCCGAAAGTTTCCGGCTCCACATTATCCAAATCGACCAGTCCGTTTTCCACATTGTACCTTGCCATTGCAAGCTTTACGGAAAGAGAATTGTCACAGGGACAGTCTGTAATATCCACCTCCCACAACATTTGTAGAGCCTGCGTCACAATATCTAAAAGCCTCTCAGGATTTTCCATATAAATCTCGTCACACGCCATTTTCCCGCAAATTCTCGACATGAGACTGTATGCTTTTTGGTCCACAACACAGTATGCTTCTATCCGCGGCACAGGAATCCTGTCCTTCAGCCAGCGGCAGACGCAAATCTCATTTTCCGCCTCTTCGGAAGCCACCTGAATTTTCAGCACCATGTCATCATACATAAAAACCTGTGAACCCGACATACCTATACTGTTCTTTTCACAGGGTTTATCCTGTACAATGGATTGTATTTCATCCGGCAGCCATATTTTTTCCATGTAAAGGGAGCCTCCTTTTTACCATTTGCTTGGATTTTGTTTCTTTCTTATATGCTATTCTATCAGTCCATGTTTCTTCAGCCTTGCACGTATGCCACCTCTCGTCCTGCTGTGAAGCTTCGCTATCTCTGATATGCTCATTCCTGCTCCATATTCCTCGTCAAGCCTTGTATCTTCCTCTTCACTCCATGCCGCGCCTGCCCCATCCGGACGATTTCTGGCCCTGTTAAACTCCGCTCTGTCAAATGATTTACGATCTTCCCTTTTCTTTAATTTTGCAGTCTCTGATGATTCCACTTCCGTTTCACTTCCCATTTCCTCCGTCTTATCCGTCATACGAATCATCATATCCGGACGCGCATCTACAAAAGCTTTTATGGCGCTTAAAAACCGCTTTCCATATTTTTTCAGTTTACTCTCTCCCACACCGGATACCTGCAGCAAATCGTGTTCATCCGTTGGAAGCTTCACGCACATATCAATCAGCGTCTTATCATTAAAGATAATGTATGGCGGCAGTAACTCCTCCCTTGCGATTTCAAGGCGAAGTTTGCGCAACTCTTCAAACAAATCATACCCCGCTGCTGTAAGGGCATCCGTGTTTTTTCTCCGCACAGGCTTTGTCTTTTTCTCTGGTTCCTTCTCCTCATAAGTACGCATAATCACGCGGGCATTTTCATCCTCGAGCGGCGTAATATCCCCCAGCCTTAGTACACTGTATTTATCCTCCGTCTGATACAGATATCCTTCCTCTACCATCTGGCTAATCAGGCTTCGCAGCAAAGCTTCACCGGTATTTTTTAACGCTCCATACGATTTATAATTCACAGTACCAAGTTCCCGCAGTCTTGCTCTGTCAGCTCCTACCAGAGTTCCCAGCACAACGGTTAAGCCATACCGTCCCCTTGTCTCTGCCACACACTGCACAACCTGCCTTGCCTCAGCGGTCATATCCACTTCCCTATATTCTCTGTGACAGTTACCGCAATTATCACAGGGCATAGCAGTCTTTTCTCCAAAATAATTTAAAATATAATTCCGCAGACAGCCTGTCGTTCTACAGTATCCCTCCATAATCTGCAGACGGCGCATATCCCGCTGTTTCACCAGTTCCGTATCTTCATCCTCTAAGCCCGAGAAATCCTTCTGCTCCAGAAGAAATTTATTGATGACAATATCCTGTGCCGAAAAAAGCAGAATACACTGCGC
>CAMWLB010000423.1 GCA_947174985.1 uncultured Lachnospiraceae bacterium
CTGATGCCGTGGGCCTATAACTACCAGCAGGAAAAGGCTTTGGAAACGGATGCAACCCGATGGGTTGAGCAGATCACCACCGTTCCGGCAGAAGAACGGCTGAATTGTGTGGTGGGCTTTGCCACTAAATGGGCTGCCAACGTATCCGTTGATTACGAGGGCTTTACTTATCATATGGATTTGCTGAAAGCAGAAATTGATACCACTCCTTCTCCAGATGGCAAAGTGGAAGTAACGATTATTGGAACCATGACAGAGGATGGCTTGAAAATCTCTCTGGCAGAGAATCCTTTAGGTGGCGCGGACTTTTTCAAGGTAGAACAGGGTTTTGCAGACGGGGCCGGGAGCATTACTGCCGTTGTTTCCCGCCAGCATATTGAGGATTCTGTCAGCGCGGTGCTGATGATACTACCATTCACCGCTATACTTTGTGCAATAATTTCTATTTTGTTCGCACTGGCCTACTCCCGGATGTTCACCCGGCCTATTGAACAGATCAACGCCGCAACAGAACAAATGCGGGAGTTGGAGCCTGCCGCCCATTGTCCCAATGATAGGCAGGATGAAATGGGGATGTTGGCTGACAATGTGAACAGCCTGTACCAAACGCTTCTGTCCACCATCCAGACATTGGAGCAGGAGGTTGAAAAGGTAGAAGCCGCTGATATACAAAAATCCAACTTCCTGCGGGCCGCATCCCATGAACTGAAAACGCCTGTCACCGCAGTCAGCGCCATGCTGGAAAACATGATCCTCGGCGTAGGCAAATACAAGGATAGAGATACCTATCTCGCCAAGTGCAAGGCATTGACAGACCGGCTTGCCCAAATGATAAAGGAAATCCTTGATGCTTCAAGGGCGGAGTTTGCCGGAGAACAGGAACAGAGTGATTTCCTGATAGCAGACACACTTGCAACCGTCATGGAGCCATACCAGATTATCGCAAAGGCCAAGGGAATCTCGGTCAATATTGAGTTGGGCGAACCCCTCTCCGTGCATCTGCCACAGGGGATGATTGAGAAAGCAATCTCCAACATTATTGCAAATGCAGTCTCCTATACAAAACCGGGCGGCATGATTGACGTTTCCTGCAAAGGGAGGCAACTTGTAATAGAAAACGAGTGTACCCCTATTCCCCCGGAACACCTTATCCATATTTTCGAGCCATTCTACCGGCCTGACTATGGCCGTGACCGTGCAGTGGGCGGAAACGGATTAGGACTGTACCTTGTCTCAACGATTTTGAAATCCCTGGACATCTCTTACTCATTTATACCGTCTGAAAAAATAAGTGGAATGGCGTTTCAGATTTCATTCTGAAACGGACTGCTGACAATCCCGACACTTTGATAGTGCCGGGATTTTTTTATATAAGCTGGCCTATAAATTTACACAATGGCCATTCAAAAAATTTTGTCGCATGGTATAATTTCTTCTTGCTTTGAAGCGCACTTCATAGTTTATTCTAAAAAACGAAAGGCGGATTTGAAATGTATTCAGCGAAAGAGGCAGCGGAGATAACCGGCCTAACAACTGCAACTTTGCGTTACTATGAGAAGGAACAATTATTGCCACCAATTAGCCGAACAGACCAGAAGTATAGGCGATACTCTGAAACAGACATTGAGTGGATAAACATGATCCAGTGCTTACGTATGGCTAATGTACCTATTCGGTCAATCAGAGAGTATATCCAACTATTGACACAAGGCGGAAAGACAATTTCACAGCGCCGTTGCATGGTACAAGAATACGTTGACGATCTCCACAGCCAAATGACTAATTTGCAAAAGGCATTAGCATTGACGGAAAAGAAATTAGCATTTTATGAAGAACTTTTGCAACAGCCAGCAGCACAAAATTTGACATACCTTGAGGAATGGGATTTGTTTAAGCGTAAAGGAGATAGTTAGCAATGGATACAGTTTTAATCACGGGAACAACAAGTGGAATAGGAAAAGCATTTGCCGAAAAGTTTGCAAATGCTGGAAACAATATTATCCTTGTGTCAAGAAATGAGGTCAAACTCCAACAGCAGCAAATAGATTTGCAGTCACGCTATCATGTTTCGGTTCAGTACATTTCTTGCGATTTAGCAGAAGACAATGCGCCGGATATGATTATGGAGAAAATCGGCAATATGGGCCTATCTGTTGATATTCTCATAAACAATGCTGGCTTTAATGAAGCGGGATATTTTATAGATACCAGTCTCGAAAAAGAACTTGATATGATACAAGTTCATATCAAAATACTGACTGCTCTCACAAAACTGGTTTTGCCCGGAATGATTGAGCGCAGACATGGACGCATCCTAAATGTTGGGTCTACGGGTTCCTATATGCCATGCCCCTGTGATGCAGTATATGCCGCCACAAAATCCTATGTCCTTTCTTTTTCCAATGGACTTTACCAAGAGTTAAAAGGCACTGGCATTACAGTAACCTGTCTTTGCCCAGGTGCTACAAATACCCTGTTTGCCGATAAAGCAGACATCAATGACACATTGCTTTTCAAACTTTTTGTGATGCAGCCAGAAGTTGTCGCCGCTATCGGCTACAAGAATCTGCTAAAGGGTAAACGAGTAGTTACCGCTGGTCTATACAATAAGCTGCTTGTCCTTTCTACTAAACTACTTCCCATATCAATTATCAATCCCATAGCACAGTGGATGGTCAAGTCAGTGAAATTCCCTCTTGACAAATCTTCTCCCGATACGCAAATTCCATATTAGATCCACATACCATCCATAATAGCTCCACATTGGGATGCTAAGATACCTCCATCACATTGATAGGAGGTATCTTTTTTTGAATGTTCTGAAACGGGCCTT
>CAMWLB010000424.1 GCA_947174985.1 uncultured Lachnospiraceae bacterium
TTTTTTCAATGGCAGGGATTTTATTTTGCGGCTTTTTCTTTTACCGGCAAAAGCTGAACAAGCCACTGAAGCTTCTTTCCGAGGCAACAGAACAAATTACGGATAAAAATCTGGATTTTAAGTTGTCCTATGCATCTGCGGATGAAATGGGAGATTTGTGCCGTTCTTTTGAGCAAATGCGGCAGGCGCTTGACGAGAATAATCGGGAGTTGTGGAAAATGATTGAGGAGCGGAAAATGGTGCAGGCATCCATTGCCCATGATTTGCGCAATCCGATTGCCATTATTGAGGGCTATGCTGAGTATTTACAGATGAATTTGCAAACCGGAAATTTAACGATGGAACGAATATTGCAAATTGCTGATAACATGGACAAGTCAGCAAAACGGTTGGAACAATACACGGAATCTATCCGTACGATTAACCAGTTAGATGATATAGAAATAACCAGAAAGCCAATGCCCGTTGAAGAATTGATTGAAGATATCAGTGAGGATTTGTCTTTTATGGCAGCAGGAGAAGAGATAAAGCTGAATCGGGTTGGCGAAACGCCAAAAGGATTCGTTTCGATAGACATTTCTGTTCTTTATCGGGTACTCGAAAATATTTTAAATAATGCTTTACGATACGCAAAGGAAACCATCACCTTATCATTTGAAATGGAAAATCGGTTTTTGACCATTTCTGTTACAGATGATGGTGCCGGTTTTTCAGAAGAAATTTTAAAGAATAAGAGCAGATTACTTACGCCGGCGGCAAATGAAGACGGGCATTGTGGATTGGGCCTGACAATCAGCCGTCTGCTTTGTAAGAAGCATGATGGGCGGCTGGAGCTTTCCAATCATCCATCCGGCGGTGCAGTAGTAAAAATGATTGTCAAAGTTTGACCGTTTTTTGACATTTATCCTATAGACTCTCCTTGTAAGCCTTTTAAGGCAAATACAAGGAGGTTTTTTATGAAAAAACAAATTGCGCTGATACTTTTACTTGGAGTATTGTTTTCCCTTTGCGCCTGTGGAAAATCGGCATCGGAATTCAGAAAGCCGCATAACGCACCATCTGACAGCAGTGGAAATGCGATGGATGAAAAGGAAGACAATACCGAAACGGAAGCCGAAACAACAAAAAATGATTCGCTGTCCTTGCTTTGTATGCTGCAAGGCAGAAACAGAGCATGTGCAACAGATAGTGGATGTTATTATCTATCAAATGACATGGAATCTCTCTTGGATGGCCGGTATGCTATGCATTTGATGTATATGGACGTTGCCGCGCGGCAGGAAATCTATTTATGTAACAATGCTGCCTGCATGCATAATACAGTTGACTGCACGTCTGTTCTTTTAACCGAAGACTTTCCCGTCTATTCCACATTGCTTTTTGTATGGAATGGTAATTTGTATATTATGGCGAAAGAGCAGGATGGCGATGGCTCGACAGGGACAGAAGTTTTTTGGGGTGGCGATGCAGGCATTGCGGCAATAGAAAGCAAGCAAACAATCCTTTATCAGGCCAATCTGGATGGAACGAATCGGAATAGAGTGTATGCATTTGATTCCACAGTTACGGTAGAAGATTTTGTAGTGGGCGATGCAGGCGGGCTCTATTTCATCACAAAAAAATTGACAACACAGCAGGGAAATGGAAACAGCTATCAGACCTCGTCGGAGCGGAAACTGGTTTATCTGGATTTGTCTGCAAAAACGGAAAAAACAGTCTGCTCTATGGACTTTGGTGACAATATTTCGTGGAATGTCATTGGATGCAGCGGCCGCATGCTCGTTTTGTGTGGAGTGGATTTTGGGCGGTATGTTTCTCCGGAAGAAATGCATGACGATGATATCAGAATATATGACGATTCTTACGATGTGTTTGCGACATTGGATGTTGATGATGGCTCCCTGCATGAGTTTTACCGTGTATATGCGCCGAAATCACGCAGCTACGTCGTTGACGGCGATAAGCTGTATTTTTCTGTTGACGGAAGCGGCAGCATAGTAAGTGTGGATTTGCGTACCGGCGAAGAAGCGACGCTGTGCAGCATTGCGAAAAACCTAATGTGGGGAATGATAGGCGATAAACTGTACTGCTATGACAGCAGCGACCATACCTATAACTTTGTTGATGTGAATACCGGGGAAATCAGTCATTCAGGGCTTGTCAACAAAACCACCGGCTGGGGGTTATCATTTATCGCAGAAATTGGCGACTGGGTATTGGTGAACTACGATTCTGAGGGGTCTTTCAGCAGCTATGGTTCTTTCCAGTCCACCGGAGAACATTATGGTCTGATTGCGAAAGAGGATTTATACGCAGGCATTGATAACTTTATTCCAATCAGCATGGTAGGAAGGGGTATGCAGTGATGCTGGAGCTTTGTGAGATTTCAAAAAAATATAAAGATAAGCTTGCACTCAACGGCGTTTCTTTGTCTCTAGGCAATGGAATCTACGGACTTCTCGGCCCCAATGGAGCGGGGAAGTCCACACTGATGAATATTATCACGGGAAATCTAAAGCCTGATGGCGGCACCGTCAAATGGAATGGAGAAAGCCTGCAGTCGATGGGGGCAGCCTACCGCAGCCTGCTGGGGTATGCGCCCCAGCAGCAGGGAATGTACGATACCTTTTCCGGACGGCGTTTTCTCTCCTATATGGCAACGCTGAAAGGCATTGCAAAAAAGGACATGCCTAAGGAAATAGAACGTGTTTTGTCCTATGTCAATATGACAGAAGCCGCCGACCGTCTGATAGGAACCTATTCCGGCGGCATGAAACAGAGAATTCTAATTGCACAGGCAGTTCTCGGAAATCCCCAACTGGTCGTATTAGA
>CAMWLB010000425.1 GCA_947174985.1 uncultured Lachnospiraceae bacterium
AATGGCACTGCCAACTCTTACACAGAAACAGGCTATTCCAGCGGCAATGTTTTGGTGCGCGTAGATAAATATGTAAACGGAGTCCGTGTTAGTACAACAGGCAGCGGCACTACCACAGGCGGCAGTTCTACTACTGGCGGCAGCACTACTACTGGTGGTAACACCACGACAGGTGGCAGCACTACTACCGGCGGCAACACTACTACTGGCAGCAGTTCTGCTACTCCCTCTGTAGACCACATCACTACCATTAAGGGCGATGATGGTGCCGTGATTCGGAGAGAGTTTTATGACGCAAACAACCGTCTGTTCCAATATTCAGAAATTACAGACCGCGATAGCGCTACCAACTCTTACACGGAAACAATTTATTCCAGCGACAATGTTTTGATACGCGTAGATAAATATGTAGACGGCGTTCTTCAGTAAAAAAGTCAACTATAATGGGTCTTCTGCCTCACCGCAGAAGACCTATTCTTATAAAATCCTGCTTGGGAAAAGTAGAACAGCCCGCCGTCATACTGCCTGCAAATACGGGCACAGAAAGGAAAACACATGAACAACATTAAAATCGTCGCAGACAGCACCTGTGATTTGTCTCCGGAACTGATTGAAAAGTACGATATCAGCATTATTCCCCTATGCATTATCATGGGCGACGAAAGTTATTACGACAAAATTGAAATCACACCGGAAGAAATTTTTGAATGGGCAGACAAGAACCGCACCACACCGAAAACGGCTGCGGTTACTTTTGAAAAAGCGACAGAAATTTTAAAACCCGATCTTGATGCCGGAAAGGATATTATCTTTTTTGGTATTTCCACACAGATGAGCACTACCTGCAATGTCATCCGCATGATTGGAGAAAACACCCAGGATTCATGCACCGGCAGAATTCATGTCATCGATTCCATGAACCTCTCCACCGGCATCGGGCTTCAGGTACTGTATGCTGCCCGCCTTGCCGAAGAAGGAAAAAGTGCGGCAGAAATTGTCTCGCTTGTAGAAGCACGCAGAAAAGATGTGCGCGCCAGCTTTGTGGTAGATACCTTAACCTACCTCGCAAGAGGCGGCCGCTGCAGCTCCGTCACGGCACTGCTTGCCAATACCCTCAAATTAAAACCGGAAATTGTGGTGACGGACGGCGCCATGAACGTGGCCAAAAAATACAGAGGAAGCTTAAAATCTGTTATTCTGAAATATGCCAAGGACCTGGAACCACAGCTTCTTCACGCGGACAAGTCCTGTGTGTTTATTACCCACTCCGGCTGCAGCGACGATATCACCGACGCCGTGCGGGAGTACTTAAAAAGCCTGAACCATTTTGAGGCCATCTATACCACCCGAGCAGGCGGCGTTATTTCCAGCCATTGCGGCCCCGGGACACTTGGCGTGCTGTTTTATCTGGAAGAGCAGTAAAGTACAATGCTACTCTTCCCCCATCTGCAGCCGCAGCTTTTTATAGACATAGAAAAACGCCGGAATCAGAAAAGCATCCGCAAAAATCCATGCGATAGGGCTTCCCATCGCCGCTGCAGGAAAACCAAAAACCGGCACCAGCACAAAGCCTGCCAGCGCGCGGGCAACCATCTCCAATACGCCCGCCAGAATGGCAAAGGTAGGGAAGCCGATGCCCTGTATCATAAAACGGATAATATTTACCAAAGCAAGCGGAAAATAAAACGCTGTGGTAATCACGAGAAACAGTCTCACATTTTCTACAATCTTCGCCACTACCTCAGCATCCTCTGCTTCCACAAAAAGCTTACCGAGAGGCGCCCCAAAGAAAAATGCAATTAAAAATCCGATGACCGCATAGACGGCGCCCAGCTTGATACAGTCATACAGGCCTTCCTTCACCCGGCGCAGTTTTTTCGCTCCCACATTCTGTCCGCCGTAGGTCGCCATGGTAGAGCCCATTGCTTCAAAGGGACAGGCAAGAAAAGCGCCGATTTTGTTTGCCGCCGTAACGGATGCAACTGCCAGAGAGCCCAGCCCGTTTACGGCAGTTTGCAATATGACGCTGCCGATTGCCGTGATGGAATACTGCAGTCCCATGGGGATTCCCATACTGCAGAGACTGCCCATCATATGTAATTCCGGTTTCCACTCTTCTTTTTTGATTCTCAAAATTTCAAATTTCTTTATGATAAATACCAGACATAAAATACCCGAAAGCCCCTGTGAAAGTACAGTTGCCCATGCCGCTCCCGCAACTCCCATCTGAAAGTATACGATAAAGAGAAGGTCCAGCCCTATGTTTACCAGCGAGGAAAGCACCAGAAAAACAACCGGCGTTTTGCTGTCCCCCAAGGCCCTGATAATGCCGGAAAGAATGTTGTACAAAAATACCGTCGGTATGCCGATAAAAATCACCACAATATAGGCGTACGCATCATCAATAATGTCCGCGGGCGTATCCATCAGTCTCAGAATGACACGGCACAACGCTACCGTAATCACAGTCATCACAGCCGAAAATGCCACTCCCAGCCACATGCTGTTGGCTACATATTTTCTCAGACCGACGAAATCCCCTGCACCAAACTTGTGAGCTATCGGAATAGAAAATCCCACGCAAATGCCCATGCAGAAACCAATCACCAAAAAATTGATGGAGCCGGTCGAGCCTACTGCTGCCAGTGGATTCACTCCAAGGTATCTCCCCACAATCAGGGTATCTATCAAATTGTAAAACTGCTGAAATAAATATCCGAAAAGCAGCGGAATTGCAAAGCCCAATATCAGCTTCATCGGCTTTCCCTGCGTCATGTCCTTCGTCATAGCACATCGGCCTCCTTTATTCGCCCGATATACTATATAGC
>CAMWLB010000426.1 GCA_947174985.1 uncultured Lachnospiraceae bacterium
AACCAAAAACAGAATCAAAAAATAAAGTGAAAGAGAAGAAATTCTACTATTTATTGTTTTATCCCGCAATTTTTCCGAATGTTTTTGACTTTGGGAAGCAGACATATTATTCTGTTGATACAGAAAGTGTTTTTAGAAAACGAATAGAGGAGCAATTTTGCGATGAAACTGTTGTTAGTAGAGGACAATGAAGCTATTATTTTAGGTTTGGAATATCTATTAAAGGAAGAGGGATTTTCCTGTGAAGTTGCCGGAACGAAAAAGGAAGCGGAAAAGGCAGTCTGTGACAATAGTTTTGATTTGATTTTGCTGGATGTTACACTGCCGGATGGGGATGGCTTTGCACTATGTCGCAGTTTTAAAAAGAATGGGGATATACCGGTTATTTTTCTGACTGCGAAGGAAGAAGAGCGGGACGTTGTGCAGGGCTTTGAATTGGGGGCGGATGATTACATTATAAAACCTTTTCGTAACAGAGAGCTTATTTCGCGCATCAGGAATGTATTGCGCCGATGTGGAAAGGGAAATGAAGTTTTATCTTGCGGTACATTGAAGATGGATACAGCGGCGGGCAAGGTGTATCGGGAAGGTGCGGAAATTTCTTTGACCAAGCTGGAATATAAAATCCTGCATATTATGATGAAGAACCAGGACAGGTTGTTTCCCAGAGAGGAAATCCTCAGTCAGATATGGGATGTTACAGGTAATTTTGTAGAGGATAATACTTTGACGGTAACGGTTAAGAGGCTTAGGGAAAAAATTGGAGACGATGGAAGCATGATAAAGACAATCAGGGGAATCGGTTACAGGATGGATAGAAAAACTGAGGCGGATCATGAGTAGATTGATAATGCAGGATAAAAATTTAAGGAAGCATATGATAGTGATTGTTCTGGCAATAGCGGTCGGTATTTTATTTGCAAATATAGCGGTGGGCCATTTCCTGAAGCAAATAGAAAGGCAGAATAATGAAGCATTGGCTGTTCTTTTGGGAAATGTCAAACTCCAATATCCCGATATTGCAGAGGAAGAGTGGATTGCCATGCTGAACAATGCAGAGGGGTATGCGGAAGGCAGAGCGCTTTTGGAGCGTTATGGTATTTTTGCGGGAGATTTTACACTTGCATCAGACAGGGCGGTAAGGGTGAAGCTGCTTCTTTGTTTGGATGGCATCTTGTGTGCCATTTGTGTTTGCGCTGCCGTTATTTTTCTGCGGTATCTTTTGGTGCGAAGAGGCCGAATCGAACAGTTAAAAGAGTATGTGTGCGAGGTAGAGCAGGGAAAATATGTTTTGGATATAACAGAAAATGAGGAGGATGAGTTAAGCGTTTTAAAAAATGAGCTATATAAGATTACGGTTATGCTGAAGGAAAGTGCAGAATTGCAGAAGCGGCAGAAAAACGCGCTGGCAAGTTCCCTGGCGGACATTTCCCATCAGCTTAAAACGCCGTTGACCTCTGTGATGGTATTGTTAGACAATCTTTCGGAAAGCAGCCATATGGAAGAGCAGACAAGACGGCGGTTTTTGGCAGAAATCACGAGGCAGCTTGAAAATATAAACTGCCTTGTGGCAGCATTGTTAAAGCTGTCGCGGCTGGATGCCGGCGTGGTAGAGTTTGAAAGAAAGCAGGTGAATGTGGACGCTCTGCTTGCAACGGTTACTGAGAATTTAAGGCCTGCGGCGGAGAGAAAACATGTCAGGATAAAAAGGGAGGGGGAGAAGGACGCTGTCCTTTCCGGCGATTACAGATGGCTTACAGAGGCGGTAACAAATATTGTGAAAAATGCGATAGAGCATAGTTTTACGGACTCTGAGATTGAGATTTGGGTAAGGGATAATGCAGTTTATACGGCGATAGGAATCAGGGACTTTGGTGAAGGAGTGGAGGAAGAGGATCGGAAACATATTTTTGAGCGGTTTTACCGCAGCCGGTATGCAAAGGAGGACAGCGTGGGCATAGGGCTGTCACTGGCGAAGGAAATTATTGAAAGACAGCAGGGTTATCTGACGGTCGAGACAAGGGAGCAGGGAGCCTTATTTCAAATTAAGTTTTTAAAATCGTAAAATGTCACGGAAATGTCATTTTGGCTTTGTATAGTAAAAAATGTAAAGCGACAAAGAAAGGACATGGTGATTATGGAATTATTAAAAACGGAGTGTTTAAGCAAGATATACGGCAGTGGGGAAAATCAGGTTGTAGCGGTGGATGGTGTAAATCTTTCGGTGGAACAGGGAGAGTTTGTGGCAGTTGTAGGAAGTTCGGGCAGCGGAAAATCCACACTTCTGCATATGCTGGGCGGAGTGGACAGACCGACTTCGGGGCGTGTGCTGATTGAAAATGAAGATATTTATAAAATGAATGACGATAAGCTTGCGGTATTCCGCAGGAGACAGGTCGGGCTGATTTATCAGTTTTACAATCTGATTCCGGTTCTGAATGTGGAAGAGAATATGACGCTCCCCTGTGAACTGGATGGAAAGGCGCCCGATAAAGAATTTGTGAGGGAACTTGCCGATACGCTGGGACTTAGTAAAAGGCTGAAGCACCTGCCGAATCAGCTTTCCGGCGGACAGCAGCAGAGGGTAGCAATCGGCAGGGCCTTAATAAACCGTCCGGCGATTCTTTTGGCGGATGAGCCCACAGGAAATCTGGATTCTAAGGCAAGTGATGAGATTGTGGAGCTTTTAAAGCTCTCCAACCATAAATACAGACAGACGATTCTGATGATTACGCACAATTTGGAAATTGCAAAACAGGCGGACCGCGTGCTTGTCATGGAGGACGGAAAGCTTTCAGATGACAGGAAAGGAAGGTAACGCCATGAA
>CAMWLB010000427.1 GCA_947174985.1 uncultured Lachnospiraceae bacterium
AGCTGAAGGCGGCAAGTGGACTTCCGGCGGCGGCTTCTTTTAAGCATGTATCTCCCGCAGGAGCGGCAGTGGGACTTCCGCTGACAGAGACGCTTGCGAAGATTTACTGGGTGGACGATCTGGGAGAGCTTTCTCCGCTTGCCTGTGCCTATGCGAGAGCCCGCGGCGCGGACAGAATGTCTTCCTTTGGCGACTTTATCGCGCTTTCTGATGTGTGCGACGAGGACACGGCGCGCCTGATTAAGAGAGAGGTGTCCGATGGCGTGATCGCCCCGGGCTATACGGAAGAGGCGCTGGCACTTCTCAAGGCAAAGAAAAAGGGCGCATACAATATTATACAGATTGACGAGTCTTATGTACCTGCCCCCGTTGAGAAAAAGCAGGTGTATGGTATCACCTTTGAGCAGGGCAGAAACGAGCTTGCCATTGACGATGCACTTCTCGGCAATATCGTCACCAAAAATAAAGAAATTCCGGCGCAGGCTCTGATGGACATGAAGATTGCGCTGATTACGCTGAAGTATACCCAGTCCAATTCCGTATGCTACGTGAAGGACGGACAGGCAATCGGTATTGGCGCAGGGCAGCAGTCCCGCGTGCACTGTACAAGACTGGCAGGACAGAAGGCGGACAACTGGTTTTTGCGCCAGTCACCGCAGGTGCTTTCCTTACAGTTTGTGGACACTCTGGGAAGAGCGGACAGGGACAATGCCATCGACAATTACATTGGCGAGGAATATATGGATGTGCTCTCCGAGGGCGCATGGCAGAGAGTATTCAAGGAAAAGCCGCCCGTGTTCACGGCAGAGGAGAAGCGGGCATGGCTTGACAAAATGCAGGATGTGACTTTAGGTTCAGATGCCTTTTTCCCGTTCTCCGACAATGTGGAGAGGGCGAGAAAGAGCGGCGTCAGGTATATTGCACAGCCGGGCGGCTCGGTAAGGGACGATTTGGTAATCGAGTGCTGCGACAAGTACGATATGGCAATGGCATTTACCGGAATCCGGTTATTCCATCATTAAGGAGAGAAAAGGGCGGGTTATGAAATTACAGGATTTAGATAGATTTGATTTAGTAACCATACAGTGCCACGATAATCCCGACGCCGATGCGCTGGCGTCGGGCTATGGTCTGTACTGTTATTTTAAAGAGAAGGGAAAGGATGTCCGGCTGGTTTACAGCGGCAGAAACAAGATTCAGAAGTCCAATCTGGTGCTTATGATAGAAAAACTGCACATTCCCGTGGAGTATATTAAGCCGGAGACAAATGCAAAGCTGCATGTGGGCGGGCTGTTGATTACGGTTGACTGCCAGTATGGTGCAGGTAATGTAACCGGAATTACGGGCGATGAAATTGCCATTATCGACCATCATCAGGAGGAGGTTGAGAGCATACCCTTAAGTATCATCCAGTCCCATTTGGGAAGCTGTTCTACGCTTGTCTGGAAACTTTTGGGGGACGCAGGATTTAAGGTAGATGACGAAAATGGTCTGGGAACAGCGCTGTATTATGGTCTGTACACGGACACCAATCAGTTTTCGGAGCTCTATAATCCGCTCGACATGGATATGCGCGAGGCGCTTCCCTATGACAAGTCGCTGATTACGCTGTTCCGCAATTCCAATCTTTCCCTGAAAGAGCTGGAGATAGCGGGCATTGCCATGATTCGCTACAGCTACAACGACGATTATGAATTTGCGGTGATTAAGGCGCAGCCCTGCGACCCGAACATACTTGGACTTATCAGTGATTTTCTGCTGCAGGTGGATATTATCAAAACCTGTGTGGTGTTCAACGAGACCGGTGACGGCTATAAACTGTCGGTCAGAAGCTGTATCAAGGAGGTAAACGCAAGCGAGCTTGCGGCATATCTCACGGAAAATATCGGTTCGGGCGGCGGACATTACGAGAAGGCGGGCGGTTTTGTCAGCATGAAGCTGTATGAAGAGCATTATCCGACCCTCCATGCCGAAGGGTATTTTAACAACCGTATGACGGAGTATTTTGACAGCTTTACAGTTATCTACTCCAATGAGTACGAAGCGGACACAAGCGATATGAAACTTTATCACAAACGGAAAATCCCTGTTGGCTTCGTCAAGGCGGCGCAGGTTCTGCCCATTGGAACGCCTATCACCATAAGGACGCTGGAAGGCGATATCAACCTGACGGTGGAAGAAGATTTGTACATTATCATCGGTATCAAAGGCGAGGTTTACCCGAACCACAGGGCAAAATTCGAACAGTCCTATATGGAGCTGAACCAGAAGTATACGAGCAGCGGGCGCAGCGACAATTCGAAGTATGTGCCGATGATAAAAAACAGGTCGGACGGAAAAGATCTGGTACTTACTGACTATGCCATGATGTGTGTGCCCACCGGCGAGGTACAGATTTACGCGCGCCCGCTGACCAAGGGTGTGAAGGTGTTTACGGCATGGGACAAGGAAAAGTACATGTTAGGACGCCCGGGTGACTACTTGGCTGTCCGCTGTAACGATTTGCACGACGTATATGTGGTAGAAAAGGATATTTTTGCAAAGACCTACGACGAAATTGCCGTGGAGGAAGCATAATGGAGAGAGAAACGGGAAAAAAGTATACCTATGATGCCTTTATCAGCTACAGGCACAGCGAGCTCGACAAATTTGTGGCGGAAAACCTGCATAAACAGTTGGAGGCGTTCCGTCTGCCCGGCAATGTATCCAAAAAAGCAGGGAGGAAAAAGATAGAGCGGGTATTCCGCGACAAGGACGAACTGCCGCTCCCCAGCAATCTGGAGGCCCCGATTA
>CAMWLB010000428.1 GCA_947174985.1 uncultured Lachnospiraceae bacterium
GCTTTATCTTGGCATGTGTGAAATGCCGTCGCTAAAGGGGCTCAAAGCGCTTCGACCGGGTCTGCATCTGGGAACCTTTAAGAAAAACCGTTTTGAACCTTCCCATGCGCTGGCACTTGCCTTAAAGCCCGAGGAGGTAAAACAGGTAGTGGAGCTCTCTTTTTTGGAGGCAGAGCAATATACCAGCGGAATGACTATTACGGTCAATACACAGGCAAAGGGATGGTGTTTGGTCTGTGTGGATGGGTATTCACTAGGCTGGGGAAAGGTCACCGGAAATGTGATGAAGAATCATTACCCCAAAGGACTCAGAATTCTCATGGTGGATTAAGGTTTTCAGAAAGATTTCAGTCCAAAATTGCGCATAATGCGATAAAATACTATCCGAAGACATGGTGAGTGTGTTATAATCCCATTAGAGGTTATATTGTACTGAAAAGAAAATCACAAGATGTAATAAATAATCAAAATAATGCAGAATGGGGAAAAATATGCGGACAGAAGAAATCATCAATAAATTGGACAGATTGCTTTCAGAAAACAAAGGTCAGGAAGCGCAGCAGCTTTTAGAGGAATCCATCAGACAAGCCATCGAGGAGGCGGATGACAACGCGCTGCTTACTTTACTAAATGAAATGATGGGTTACATGAGGGAGACCAGTCAGGTGGAAGGCTCTTATCATTATGCGGATGCGGCGCTTAAACTGATGGAGCGGATGAGGATCAAGGGCAGTATGCCCTACGCGACTACGCTCCTCAATATAGCAAACGCCTATCGGGCCGGCGGTCGGCTGACAGAATCCATGGCATATTACGAAGAGGTTTTGAAACTGTATCAGGCAAGCCTTGACGGAAATGATATGTTTTTTGCCAGTCTCTACAACAATGTAAGTCTTTTGCATCAGGAAATGAAAAATTTCGGAAAGGCAAAGGAGAATTTGCTGAAAGCGCTGGCTATCGTAAAGGTCAATGAAGGCACATACTTTGAGGAGGCTGTCACCTATGCCAATCTTGCCTCCACCTGTCTTGTACTTCATGAGGACGAAACCGCCATGGAATACTGCGGGCGGGCAATAGAGCTGTTTGAAGCGCACGGTATTTTGGATTCCCATTACTGTGCAGCACTGTCTTCCATGGGGACTTATTACTATGGGAAAGGGGAATATGAAAAGGCGGCGGCATGTTTTAAAAAGGCAATGGAAGGCATGAAGGCGTCTTTGGGAGAGAACGAGTACTATCAAAGATTGGCAAAAAATTTAGAAGAGTGCGAAAGAGCACAAAGGGAGGAAGCAATGGAACAAACAACAAAATCTAAGGAACAGATGACCGGACTTGCACTGTGCAGGGCATACTATGAGGAATACGGCAAAGCCATGATTCATGAGAAGTTTGCAGATTATGAGGACAAAATTGCCGTAGGTCTCTGCGGCGAAGGCTCAGACTGTTTCGGTTATGACGACAAGGTGTCCAGGGACCACGACTGGGGCCCGGGTTTTGCCATGTGGATGAATATTGAGGTTTATGATGAAATCGGCGAAGAACTGCAGAAGGCATATGAAGAGCTGCCCAAAGAATTTATGGGCTTTAGCCGTATCTCGACAAAGCGTGCGAAGGGGCGTGTGGGCGTATGCACCATAGCCGGATTTTTCCAGAGAATTCTTGTCACGGAGGATTGTTCTTCGATGATAGATATTGTGTCGGGCGCATACAAGCTTGAGGAAGGGAGCGGAAAGGTAACAGAGGTACATGGTGAGCATCCCTATTTCCCAGGCAGTGTGGAGGAAAAGGTAAAGCTGCTTCAAGCGTGTGCAAAGGAAGGGCAGCTTGTCGTATACTGGGATGATATTGCGGACGAATCGCTGGCGGCTGCCGTAAACGGAGAGGTTTTTCGGGATGATGAAGGCACTTTTTCGGCGATTCAGGAGTTTTTGAGAACCGGTATGCCACAAGAAGTGTACTATTTAAAACTGACCAATGCATGTGCCCGTTTTGCACAGGCGGCACAATACAATTTTGCCAGAATGGCAGCGCGAAACGATATGGTGGCTGCGGAGCTTTCTTTGGCAGAGGGAATGAAGTACGCAATGAAAATTCTGTATTATCTGGCCGGAAAGCATCCGATGCATGATAAGTGGCTTCACAGGGGCATCGCGGAGATTGCGGATTATGAAAAGGAAGCCGAGCTGATTCAGAACATTGTGGAGGGCGAAGCAGCAGCCGAACAGACGGCGCTTGTAGAAGAGCTTGCACAGAGACTTGCAGACAGGCTTTATGAGGCAGATGTCATAAGCAGCCGCGAAAGCTTTTTGGAGTTTCATGTAGACGAATTGTACAAAAAAGAAGAACTTGCAGGGCTGCCGGACGAAGAACTGATTCAGGAAATTGTGGACGCGGAGTTCGAGGCCTTCGACAAAGTAAAAAATGTTGGCGGCAGGGCGTCCTGTCAGAATAATAAGCCGACTTTTTCCATTATGCGTAAAAGCCAGTATCTGACATGGGAGAGGAAGATGCTGATTCAGTACTTGTATGATTTCCAGACGGATTATAAGCGGGGACGCAATCTGATTGAGGAAAAATACGGAAGAATGATGGAAAGCACATCGCCCGAAGAATATGCGCAGATAGCAGAGCGTTTTCCGGTTCTGTCAGAGGAGAAAAAGCAGATAATTGAAGCTATTGTGCAGATTCAAGTGGGATTTATGGAGGAGTTTGCCGGACAGTTCCCGCGTCTCGCAGGCAATGCCAGGCTGATTCATACCAGCGAGGACAGCCTTGGCGATACTTCCTACG
>CAMWLB010000429.1 GCA_947174985.1 uncultured Lachnospiraceae bacterium
TTCACTTTTCCGCCATTTGCTTTCTCTACTTCCACCTTGACGCGTCCTTTGATTTTTCCGACGCCGGGTTCGTAAATCTATAAAAGCTCGTCTTTGTTGATGACAATGCCGCCTGTAGGGAAATCAGGTCCCTTCAGGTATTTCATCAGTCCTCGCGTGGAAATGGTATCATCCTTCATGTAGGCTTTCATGGCATCGATTACCTCAGAAAGATTGTGAGGCGGAATGTTGGTCGCCATGCCTACTGCAATGCCCTCCGAACCATTTATCAGAAGATTGGGAATTTTGACCGGAAGCACGGACGGCTCTTTTTCGGTTTCGTCAAAGTTCGGCACAAAGTCCACGACATCCTTGTCCAAATCCGCTAAAAACGCCTCCTGTGTAATTTTTTCAAGTCTTGCCTCCGTATAACGCATGGCAGCGGCGCCGTCGCCTTCAATATTGCCGAAATTGCCGTGGCCGTCGATAAGCGGCAGTCCTTTTTTAAAGTCCTGCGCCATCACCACCAGCGCATCGTAGATGGAACTGTCGCCGTGAGGATGATACTTACCCATGGTATCACCGACGATACGCGCGCTCTTCCTGTAGGGCCTGTCGTACCGGATACCCAGTTCATACATATCGTAGAGTGTACGCCTCTGCACCGGTTTTAAGCCATCCCGCACATCGGGAAGCGCCCTTGCCACAATTACGCTCATGGCATAATCAATAAAGGATTTCTGCATTAAATCGGAATATTCCGTCCGGATAATCCTGTTGTCGTCCATTTTCTAACCAAACCTTTCTGAAGCAGTTCCGCTTATTGCTTTAGATGTCAAGCTCCGCGTCATGTGCATGCTCGTGGATAAATGCCCGTCTCGGCGCCACGTCCGTTCCCATCAGCATACCGGTAATTTCGGATGCCATGCGGGCGTCCTCTATCTCAATCCGCTTTAACAGACGGGTCTCCGGATCCAAAGTGGTTTCCCATAACTGGGAGGCATCCATTTCGCCAAGACCTTTATAGCGCTGCAGGGTAAAGGGCGTCTTGTGCTTCTTTCTGTATCTTTCCAGCGCTTTATCGTCATAGAGGTATTCCTCCTCGCCCTTGCTCGGCATCGCTTTATAGAGAGGCGGCATCGCCTGATATACATGTCCCTCATAAATCAGTTCCGGCATGAAACGGTAGAACAAGGTAAGCAGCAAGTTGCTGATATGCGCACCGTCCACGTCGGCATCCGACATGATGATAATCTTGTCGTAACGCAGCTTTGAAATATCGAAATCATTGCCGTAACCTTCCGAAAAACCGCAGCCGAAAGCATTTATCATCGTCTTAATTTCTGCATTGGCAAGCACCTTGTCAATGCTGGCCTTTTCCACGTTCAAAATTTTACCCCTGATGGGAAGTATTGCCTGAAACATACGGTTTCTTGCCATTTTGGCGCTGCCGCCCGCACTGTCTCCCTCCACGATGAAAATTTCACATTTGGACGGGTCCCTAGACTCACAGTTGGCAAGCTTTCCGTTGGAGTCAAAGGAAAACTTCTGTTTTGTCAACAGATTTGTCTTTGCCTTTTCCTCCGTTTTGCGGATTTTAGCCGCTTTTTCCGCACAGGAAATAACATTTTTTAAGGTTTCCAGGTTGCGGTCAAAAAAGCGCACCACCTCGTCGCCCGTCACTTTGCTGACTACTTTTGCCGCGTCCTGATTGTCGAGCTTCGTCTTGGTCTGCCCTTCAAAACGCGGATCCGGATGCTTGATGGAAACTACTGCAGTCATGCCGTTTCGCACGTCGGCGCCCGTGAAATTGACATCCTTCTCCTTTAATATACCCAATTCCCTTGCATAGGAATTGATGATGTTGGTAAATGCCCTCTTAAAACCCGTCAGGTGGGAGCCGCCCTCTGCATTGTATATATTGTTACAGAAGCCCAGCACATTTTCATGGAATTCATTGATATACTGGAACGCTACCTCCACGGTGATGCCGTCGCTTTCTCCGGTAAAATAAATCACATCATGAAGCGCTTCCCTTGACTTGTTTAAATCCTTGATAAAGCCGTTAATTCCTTCCGGCTCATGGAAGGTAACCTGCTCCTGCTCCTCTTTTCGTCGGTCTTCATACAGAATCGTCAGGCTGGGATTCAGGTACGCTGTCTCGTGGAGACGGCTCTTTACCTCATCCTCTTTGAATCGTGTTTTGTCAAAAATCGTATCGTCCGGAAGGAAATTGACAATGGTTCCTGTCTCCTTTGTCTTTCCGACCACAGGCAAAAGCCCGTCCACTAATTCAATGACGGGAACTCCTTTTTCATATTTATCCTCAAATATCTGCCCGCCGTGTTTAACTCTTACAGTCAATCTGTTTGACAGTGCATTTACCACGGAAGAACCGACTCCGTGCAGTCCGCCGCTGGTTTTATATGCGCTGTTGTCAAATTTTCCTCCGGCGTGAAGCGTGGTAAACACCAGTCTCTCCGCGCTGATTCCTTTCTCATGCATCCCAACGGGAATTCCACGCCCGTTATCCTCCACGGTTGCAGAACCGTCCTGCTCCAAAATCACTTTAATGGTGTCGCAGAAGCCTGCCAGATGCTCGTCCACCGCATTGTCCACTATCTCGTAAATCAGATGGTTCAATCCCTTGGTGGATACACTGCCGATATACATACCGGGACGCTTCCTGACAGCTTCAAGCCCCTCTAAAACGGTAATGCTTGACGCGCCGTAGTCGTTTGCTTTCGCCATTTTTTTCTAACCATGCCTTTCTTATCACTGCAAAAAAAATCTTTGCATACAATACTAGTA
>CAMWLB010000430.1 GCA_947174985.1 uncultured Lachnospiraceae bacterium
AATATCCAGAAAAACCAGTTCGTCCGCCCCCGCCTTATCGTATGCCGCCGCAGTTTCCACGGGATCGCCTGCATCCTTTAAGTCTACAAAATTGATTCCTTTTACCACCCTGCCGTCCTTTACGTCCAGACAGGGAATGATTCTCTTCGTGTGCATCAGGCTTCCCCCCTCCCAAGGCTTACAAAATTACGCAGAATGGAAAGCCCCGTGTCTGAGCTTTTCTCCGGATGGAACTGACAGGCAAACACATTGCCGCTCTCCACGGAAGCATGAATCTGCACACCGTATTCCGAAACCGCCGTCACAATCTTAGTATCCTTCGCCTCCAGATAATAGGAATGTACAAAGTAAACATAGGACTCCTCGGGAATCCCGAAAAAAAGTCTGCCGTTGTTTGAAAAATGCAAAGAATTCCAGCCTATATGCGGCACCTTAAGGTCGTCCCGCTCCGGAATCCGCAGTACTTTTCCTTCCAGAATCCCAAGCCCCGAAACGCCCGGGCTTTCCTCACTACTTTCAAACAGAAGCTGCAGTCCGAGACAAATTCCCAATAAGGGAGTCCCCCGCTCTATGACCTGCCTGATAACGGAAACCAAGCCGTAGCGATGCAATTTTTCCATCGCATCCCCAAAAGAACCGACACCCGGCAGCACCACCTTGTCTGCCTGTAATATGGTTTCCGCATCTCTTGTCACCACTGCTTCTGCCGAAAGAGCCATAAACGCTTTTTCCACGCTTTTGATATTTCCCGCATCATAATCAATAATTGCTATCAATTCTATGTTCCTCTCTAATCGGCAAAGCCCGGCTGGTCTAATTCTTCTTCTGCCGGAAGCACATCCCGAAGTTCTTCATCGGGCAGCGTAAGACCGCTCTGGCTTCCTCCCTGGCTTCCTGCCATGGATACGCCTGTTCCTTCAATCAGTGCAGTCAGATACCTCGTGTAATCCACATTACTCTGACAGAGAGCAATTGCTCTCGCCGCATCCTGATTCACACCATAATTGTCTTCCAAAATCTGTATTATCCTGTCATACAAGCCCGCTACTTCCGGACCGGCGCCACATTCCTGTGCTTTTGCGTACATGGCATCATAGTCCGCCACTGCCTGCATCAGGGAATCCAGCGCTTCCAGTTCCCTGCCCTCGCCCATATACTCTTCATAAATCTTGATACGACGCTGCACCTTCAATACGATTTGCGCATGGCGGAACATAACTTCCTCTTCCTCATCCAAATCCATGCCATACATCTCTTCATAGCAGGTCATATAGTCTCTTTGATCAAATGCATCTCTTGCGCTCTGCATGCGCAGTTCACCGGAGAACAGCGAAATGGACAGGAAGATACCGCCGAATACAGTCGCCGCAAACAGCACCACAACAATAATACTCTTTGGTGATATCCGTTTGCCGGGTTTCTCCGGCTCTTTTGGCTCCTTCGGCTCTTTCTGCTTTTTGGGCTTTGGCTCCTTTTTGGGCTTTGCTTTCTTTTTGCTCTTTGCGCTGCCCTCTTCGTCCTCGTCGGATTCGCCTTTCCCGCCCGTGGGTTTTTTGCCTTTTTTTATCTTTTTCTTCTTACCGGCTTCTTTTAAGTCCTCCTCTTCCAATTCCTGCATAATTGCCTGATTTTCATCGGAGACGTTACTCTCTTCCTCTTCGGTGAGTGCCGTGAGCAGTTTCGAGAAAAGTCCTTTCTTTTTCTCCGGTTGTTCCGCTGTGGCACCTGGCTCACCTTCTGCCACTATAGCATCTGCGCTTTCCACGCTGTCTGTCTTTTTCTTCTTCTCTCTTTTTTCCTTTACTTTCTTTTCCTTTTTAGGCTTGCGCTCGCGCTTTTTCTTTCCCTTTTTCCCGTCTTCCTCTGCATTCTCCGCAGGCTTTTCTTCCATTTCCGCTGAAAATGCAATATCGGGAGAAAGTGCCTCTGCCTCCCCTATATCGGGAACTTCTATCTCAGCCGGCAGTTCACCGCTGTCCGCTGCCTCCAGCAAATCACCTATGGCACTCAAGTCCTCATTACTATCCAAGCCACCCAAAAGTGCCATCAAATCATCCGCCTCTGCTGCATCCTCCGTATTTTCCGGTATAGTTTCCGCTGCCGCTTCTTCCATCTGCGTTCTCGTGCTTGCCAAAAGCGCCTCTATCTCCTCCTGCGACATATCTTTTGTGCTCTCCACCGTTTGATATGCCTCCTGCTCTTCTTCTATAGAAGGTGCAGGCTCTTCTTCCATAAAAGATATAGGTTCTTCTTCTATGGGAGACACAATATCTTCTTCATCAAGTTCTGCTTCTGGCTCTGCCGCAGTTTCCTTTGCTGAATCCTCTGAGGCATTCTCGGTTTTATACACACCCGCTCCCGCCGGCTCATCCTCCGCAAGCTCCCCGTTCAATATTCTTTCAGCCGCAGCAAAGAGAGCGTCGATATCCTCATCGTTCATTTCATCTACGCCATTTGCTCCCTGCGAACTGCTGTCCCCATCCATTGATTTTAATAAATTATCCAGATATTCTTCATTAGAGCTCATAAAAATTGCCCCTTTCTTATGCTTTACACAAAACAGTTTATCATAAAACTATCATTTCCGCCATAAAATCTACAGCATTTTGTGAAATTGATTTCCCTCTGCCTGAAATTTCACCGGGCATTTGATACAAGTTTCTATGAACCCTGATAATATTTGCCTTTAGATTCAGTGCGACTATTTTTTCAAATCGGAAACGCAGGATACCCGCAAACATCAGCCCTGCTCCCAATTCCAGAATACAAAGCTTTTTTCCCACCGTACC
>CAMWLB010000431.1 GCA_947174985.1 uncultured Lachnospiraceae bacterium
GTATATTAGTTTTCCATAAAGACAAAGAGCCATGCCGCAAGGCATGGCTCTTTGCTTATAATGAAAAAGGGGTTCGGATAAACACAACAATGCTGAAGGAAACACATCAAAAATTATAAGGGGAATTTAAAATATCGTTTTGCATTGTTGTAGGAAATATCTGTTACAATTTCTGACAGGATATCCATGTCTGCGGGGAATTCTCCGTTTTCTACCCATGTGCCAATCATGTTGCACAGGATACGACGGAAATATTCATGTCTTGTGTAGGACAGGAAACTTCTTGAATCTGTCAGCATGCCGACAAAGCCGGACAAATTGCCGAGATTTGCAAGAGAGGTCATCTGCTCTATCATTCCCGTCTTGTGGTCGTTAAACCACCATGCACTGCCCTGCTGTATCTTGGCAACGGCAGAGGAATCCTGGAAACAGCCGAGTATGGTGCCGATAGCCTGATTGTCGTTGGGATTTAAGGAGTAGAGCACCGTTCTCGGAAGCTTATCTTTTTTAATCAGGGCGTTTAAAAAGTCCGCCATCTGTGCGCTGGGAGCGTAATTGTTGATGCAGTCGTAACCGGTGTCAGGTCCCAGTTTTTCATACATCAGGGTATTGTTGTCACGCTTGCAGCCGTAGTGGAGCTGCATTGCCCAGTCTAATTCATGGTACTGTTCGCCTACGAAAAGCATGAAGGCAGTTTTAAATTTATATTCCTCTTCCTTGGAAAGCTCAATGCGGTTCTGTCTCTTTAAGAAAATCTCCTCAAGCTCATCCTCGGAAGCGGGATAGTACATTACAAATTCAAGCGCATGGTCGGATACATTGCAGCCCATGGAAGCAAAGAATTCCATTCTCTTTTTCAGGGCTGTCTTCAGTGCGGCAAAGGTATTGATCTCAGGAACGCCGGTCACAGCAGCCAGTTTGGCGAGATAGTCCAGATAGTCGGGCTTTTCAATGTTCATTGCCTTGTCGGGACGCCATGCAGGAAGCACTTTAACATCGAAGGAAGTATCCTCCGCAAGCTTTTTGTGCCATTCCAGATTGTCGATGGGGTCGTCAGTGGTGCAGATTAAGGTCACATTTGACTGCTTGATGATATTGCGCACGCTCATGGAAGGCTCTGCCAGCTTTGCATTGCACAGATTCCACACTTCTTCCGCCGTATTTTTGTTCAGGGTGCCGGTGTAACCGAAATATCTCTGCAGTTCAAGATGGCTCCAGTGGTACAGAGGATTACCGATTGCCTTTCCGAGACATTCCGCCCATTTCATAAACTTTTCTTTATCGGAAGCATCTCCGGTAATGTACTTTTCATCTACGCCGCAGGAACGCATAAAGCGCCATTTGTAGTGGTCGCCGCCGAGCCATACCTGCGTGATATTGTCAAAGCTGCGGTTCTCTGCGATTTCCTTTGGGTTGATGTGGCAGTGATAATCCAGAATGGGGGTGCTTTCTGCGTAATCGTGGAAGAGAACCTTGGCAGTTTCGTTGTCGAGTAAAAAATCTTTGTCCATAAATGCTTTCATGCAATACCTCCTCGCCCTTCTTAGCGGGCATGATTTCTGCGCTGCTTTATTGATAAACCCCAAAACCCGCAGTAACAGCGCCGGAGCAGGTTTTAAGGGCTAATGCGCTTTTAGGAAAGAGTCGTGCCGCGATGGATAATCTCGCCTGAAAAAACAGTCTTTTTGGGCATCTCGCTGCCGCTCAGCAGGCCCATCAGCGTGGTAATTAAATGCTGGCATAAGGTTTCCAGCTTGTTGTCGATGGAAGTGAGCTCAGGGTTGCAGCACGCGGAGAGGAGTGAATTGTTGTAACCGATAATGGAAAGCTCCTCTGGTACGCGCAGCCCCGCAGTACGCGCATATTTGACAGCGCCGAGGGCAAGATTGTCGTCGGAGGCAATAACGCCTCTGAATAAAATCCCCTTGCTCTGTACTTTCATCAGATGCTCACACATAGCCTGAATATCCTCGTGTGAGCCCGTATATAGCTGCATCAGATTACCGCTTCGCAAAAGCCCCGCTTCCTCCATGGCAGCCCTGTAGCCTGCAAGCTTCCGCTTTCCGCTGTAGGAGGTAGAGTTGTAAAAATAAAGGATATCCTTAATGCCGGAAGCTATCATCAGTTTGGTAGCTTCATACATGGAATTGTAGTCGTCGGAAACAATACTGTATACATTGGGGGCATCGAAGGATGCGTTTAACAGCATAACCGGAACCTGAAGAGCGGCGTCCGTTATATAGCGGTTGTCATTTTCGTTTTCATGGATAAAATGCGAGCCGACCAGAATAATGCCGTCAACCTTTTTGGAAATCAGCAGATTTAAACATTTTTCTTTCGTCTCCAGTTCGTAGCCTGTGCAGCACAAAATGCTGTCGTAGCCGTTGGCGCGCAGCTTCTGCTCGATAAAGTAGATAGCTTTTGCGAGATAAAGGTCGGAAGAATCTGCGCACATAACGCCAATGGTCTTCATGGTATTGAGACCAAGCCCCCGGGCAAAAGCATTGGGGGTGTATTCGTACTGATTGATAACGTCCAGAACTTTTTTCTTGGTCTTATCACTGACATTGCTGCTGCCGTTTAGGACACGGGAAACAGTAGCGATGGAAACTCCGGCCTTTTCGGAAATGTCGTAAATAGTCATATTTGTTGTCATGGATAAGCCCCTCTTGTTTGAGAAAATAACACTGTTTTGGGAAGACGACAGTGTAAGCGGTTTCAATAAACCTAACAGAATTATAATAGATACTTCGGAGAATTTCAATAGAT
>CAMWLB010000432.1 GCA_947174985.1 uncultured Lachnospiraceae bacterium
GTAAGCGTCAAATCCGACGCCTTGGATAGTTAGCCTGTTTATGAGATACTCTAAAGAACACGAAAAAACTAATAGTTTTTTAGAGGAGGTAGAACTATCATGGATCAGACAACTCACAATGTTCGCCGCGCAAACTGGTTGGCTATCATCACCCAGTGTCAGGAAAGACCGGAAGGTATTTCTGTCAAACAATGGCTTTCTGACAATGGTGTAAAAGAAAAAGCGTATTATTACTGGCTTCGAAAATTTCGCAAAGAAGCCTATGAACAGATGCAGCCCCCTGTTGCAAATGAAAATTCGGGTAATGAAATTGCATTTACAGAGATATCAATCCCTGCAAAAACAGCACTGGCTGAATCGTATGAAAACCCGGTGGCTGTTATCCGGTATAATGGGGTGTCAATCGGGATTTCCAATGAGATTTCCGACAGCCTGCTGTCAAGGATTCTCAGGGAGATGTCCCATGCTTGAGGATGCTGCAGGCATCCGCCGGGTGGTGCTTGCCTGTGGCACGGTAGACCTTCGCAAAGGCATCGACGGGCTTGCCATGATTATTGGTGACAAATATAAGCAGAATCCCTTTGAGAAAGGCACGCTCTTTTTATTCTGTGGACAACGCTCGGACAGGATAAAAGGATTATTGTGGCAGGGAACAGGCTTTCTTCTTCTGTACAAACGCCTTGAAGACGGGCGGCTGTCGTGGCCGCGAACCACACAGGAAGCGGCGGAACTTACGGAAGAACAGTTCCATTATCTGATGCTTGGATTAAACCCGTTAGACCCGAAGGTCAAGGACGTGAATCCCGGAAAAATTTATTAATGATTGTGCAAAACAGAGAAATTTTCTCTTTGTTTTTTCACTTATGACTTATCTGCTTTTCCATAGGGCAGATGCCTGCACAAAGCACATAAAACAGCGTATATGTGCCCTGATGGAAAAATCCGAACCTTGAAAACTCTATATTTCCAGGCACTTTAGTGCTTTGTTAACGGTGTCTGAAAGCATGGCAAAATGACGAACCGGCTTCCCTGCCCGATTGGATTATTCCATACATATCTGCTATAATCAGTCTAAAAGGAAAGGCGGTTTCTATGTGTCAGAAATATACACCCGATGAACTAAACAGCATGAATCATGATGCCAAGAACGAGATTATCTACCAGATGCAGGATCGTCTTGATAAGCTGGAGCATGATTATGAGAATCTGATAGAACAGATCCGTCTTGCCAACCAGCAGCGTTATGGACGACATACAGAATCACTGGATGCCATTACAGGACAGCTGTCCTTCTTTAACGAGGCGGAAGCCTGCTATGATGGGCAGAATCAGGAACCGGACATTGATGAAGTTATCGAAGATGCCGTTAAAAAACCCCGTAAGCCCAAGAAAAAAGGACAGCGTGAAGAAGATTTAAAAGACTTCCCGCAGGAGGAGATTCCCCACGATGTATCAGAGGAAAAACTGATTGATACATTTGGTGAAGGCAACTATAAAAGCATGCCGGATGAAATCTGCTGGCAGTTACGTTTTGAGCCAGCCAGATGGATTGCCGAAAAGCACATCATCAAAGTGTATGTGGGAACAGATGGCCTGCATCAGGATGAATTTCTGCGTGGAGATCATCCGGACACCCTGTTCCGTGGGAGTATCGCCACTGCATCACTGGAAGCTGCAATCATTAATGCCAAATATGTAAACAGCAATCCGCTTGACCGTGTTTCCAGAGACTTTAAGGCAAACGGTCTGAATCTATCCAAACAGACCATGTCAAACTGGACAGTCTGGTCTGCTGAACGGTATTTTCAGCCGGTATATGACCTGATGAAGGCACAGCAGCTGAAAGCGCATGTAAACCAGTGTGACGAAACACCATTGGAAGTCATCCATGACGGCAGGCCGGCCGGAAGCAAAAGTTATATGTGGGTGCATCTGACCGGCGAACTTAGTCCTGTTCCCCCAATCGTTGTGTACGAATATCAGAAGACACGGCACAGTGACCATCCAAAGGAGTATTACAAGGGGTTCAACGGAATCCTCATGACGGATGGGCTGGAGCAGTACCATAAGCTTGCCCGTGAGAGGGAGGGCTTAATCAATGCGAACTGTTTCGCACATGCAAGGCGCCATTTTGCCAATGCCATCAAGGCAATGGGCAGGGGGAATCCGGAAGCAGTTAAATCTTCAGTTGCATATAAGGCACTGATACGGATTGGAGCCATTTATGATCTGGAGGGTGTCTTGAAAAATCTTTCCCCGCAGGAGCGTCTCAAAGAACGACAGACTTCAATCAAACCACTGGTTGAAGAATATTTTGCGTGGGTAAAAGATACCTTCCGCCAGGGACAGGTTCTTCCCAAAAGCGAAACAGCAAAAGGTCTCGCATACAGCATAAATCAGGAAGAGTATCTCAAAGTATTTCTGACCGACGGAGAAGTTCCCATAGATGATTCCGCATCAGAACGTGCACTGAGAAATTTCACAATCGGCCGGAAAAACTGGATGACTATAAATACAGTACGCGGAGCACAGGCAAGTGCCATCATTTACAGCATTACCGAAACCGCACATGCGAACAACTTAAATGTTTATTATTACATCAAACACCTGCTGACGGAGCTGCCGCAGCTTGTAAATAAAAATGGGAATATAGAACAATCAGTGCTGGAACCACTCATGCCGTGGTCAAAAACCTTGCCGGCTGATTGCTACAGCAAGCGTCGCAGTTAAGCGGCGCTTAAAT
>CAMWLB010000433.1 GCA_947174985.1 uncultured Lachnospiraceae bacterium
GACCATTTCTCCACCAGATGTCAAGTCATACTCTGCGTCAAAGCCATCGGGACGCTCATAAAACACTACTTCATGGTGGTACTCATAGCGGGGATGGAAATTGCAGGGAACACCGTACTCATCGAATGCACCAAAACCGTTCATGTCCAATGTGCCCTGAATACATTCCCGTATTACCTCTGCATCGTCCCACTCCATCTCGTCCACACAAGATGACAAATCCTCATACCTTTTTTCGTGAAGAACATGAAGAATATCTTTTACTGTTTGAATAGCCACTTCTCTATCCTGCTCTGTCATTAAAATACCCTCCTGCAAAATTATTGTTTAAATAAATACCAGTTTTTCCATTTCAGACAACTTTTCCACCCCAAATGGCATACTGTCTTGGGGAGAAAAGGGACTATCCTTGCCAATCAGCTGCTCTGGCAGTTCTGAGACGGCAATCTTTCGGATGGGAATGCCCATCTGCGCCGTACACCGCACCGCCAGAATCAAATACATGGGAAATACTTCCTGGTACAAATCCTCCACCACCCGGACCGCCCGCAGCATCTTGATGGCAGATGCCCGTATTTCCTCCGAATCCCGCTTACATAGAGCTACTGCCAAACGATAATCTGCACCTCGATAAATCGAATCTGCCTTCTGCCTGCATTCTTCCAGCAATGCCTCTGCCTCCTCATATTCTCCGCGCAACATCCTAAGCAGGAAACAGGAATAGACTGAAGATTGCCCATCCATCAAGTCATATGCGGTTTCATATTCATAAATCAGCATGGCATAATACATGACCGTATGCTGATAGCCCCACTCCGCACGTTCTTTTTCCCGCTTCAGGGGCGAATCTGTCCTCGGCGGCAGGTTATAGAGCCGGCGCTGATGACGGCACACTTTGCCGCCTGATACAGAGCCTTCAAGGTTTCTTCTATGGGCCGGTCATTTAAATAAAGCTTCTCCACCCTGGAATAATAGGTATGGCACATCGAATGATAAAAGCTGTCTGGTGTGCCGTCCGAAATCTCAGACCATCGCTTGCGGAACCGCTGTCTTTCCGTTTGACAGGCTTATAATCCGGATAGTCCCTGAACCAGGAATCCTTCAATATACTTTCAGCCCGCTGTTCATGGCATTTATGAATACAATCCTTTTTGTCTTCGTTTTCCACCGCCTTTAAAGCTTCGGCCAGCTGAAGCTGAAATTCCTGTTCGGCTACCGTTAGAGAATGAAGCCCCTCTTCACTTTCTAACTCAAAGTCCAGATAACTATACAAGAAATCCTAATTCCGCTCAGCAATCTTCGGAGCCGCTTTCTTATCTTTACTCTCAAATAATTCCAGAAGAAACATCATGTTTTGAATATATTCCACAGCCAGGACATCCCAATCCTCTGTTGCCACAAAAACGCTGTCCTCGATAATCCCCATATAAGAGTCTCCAATGGCATACCCGGTAGGGATGGCCTGCCAGACTCTCTCCATCACTTTCCTCACTCCCTTTGCATTCCCCCACTCTCGACCCACGCACAGCCGCTCATAAACCGGCCACTGCCTCTCGACGCACATAACACCAAACAGGGCAATCTTCCAAAAAGGCTGACCTTTCATCAACACCTTAACCTGCATTATATGAGCATCCTCGTTTCCTTGCCTCTTATCACGGCTTTCTCTTGACGATACATCCATGCTCTTTACTTTTTCCAAATCGCCCGTAAGAATCGCGTTTGTGATTTCAGAAGGGTCTTGGTTTCGTTTTTTAGCCATATCAAAACTCCTTTACAGCAAATACTCAAATACCTCTATTTTTTGCTGAACCAATCCATATGTATTTCATACCCAAATATTCAAATTCCAAGTCATCAACCTACTTGAACCGTATCTCGATGTGCCTCTGCATAAATACGGCACAAATCAGGGAACCATCCATCTGTATAATCCATTAAAACACGATCTGCCTTGTCCCATATATCAGAATTTTTTCCGGACATAAGAGAATCCCAAAATTCTTTATCTCCTTTTGGATAAATACCGTTCGGCAAAGTATCAACTACTTCATTAAGAGCGACAGCACATTGATATGCTCCTACTTCTTCCAATGCCTGCACCGCTTCACGACCATAAACCGCAAAACCATCGTCAAAAAAATTGAGCAACGTATCAGCTTGTGTTGCGTTCTCCAGTTCCATTACCAAAAAAAGTACTTTTTGCGTGTGGTTTAGGTTAGATATATCCAAATTCCCATCCACTCTATTTGTTACGAAAGACCACAATATTTGTTCTAATGTCCATGAAAAATCAGCATTTTCATCCATAACAAACAGGGCGTTCCAATCTCGATTTTTAATAATATTCTGCATCTGTGCTTCTTTTTCTGCCCATCGCCTTTGCATTTCTTTTTTTGACATTGGCATTTTAATCTCTCCTTTCATTAAATTATGATTCATCCAATTCTACAGTAACCTCAAACCGGAGAAAGTCATCCGATCAACAAATCACTTTTAATCGTAAACTTATCAATAGTGAATTCAACAACATGATCTGACAGCATACTTTCCCCAAAGCTGATAACCGCGCCAAAGTCCTCTAACGTCGTAAAAGTGATTTCCGCACTGTAAACCTCAATATTTTCAAACCAATCCTCCGGCAGTCTTTCTCCCAATTTTGAACAAAAGTATTCCGATGCTTCCGATTTACAGGACGCTAACCAATCGAAATATTGAGATAAAGCTGGGACAATCTCTGTT
>CAMWLB010000434.1 GCA_947174985.1 uncultured Lachnospiraceae bacterium
TATAATTATCAGGAATATTCATAAGTTCCCTCAAATCCTTCTCTGCTGTCTTAATGATGTCATCATATACCTTTGAACGATGGCTCATCTCCATAACGGACATGCCGCTGCCCTGATAATCAAGCATTTCTGCTGCTGCTTCTTTCAATACTTCTTCAGGCAATACTGCCGGACCTGCTGAAAAATTATAAACTCGCACGTTTATACCTCCTCATAATCGTATGCGCCCACTTTGTTCTTTAGGCATTTCTATATATTTTAAACTCTGATTTCACTTTAGTCAACTGCATTGTTAAATTTTTTTCAATCTTGTGCCAAAATACCATATCAAAACTGTCACTGCCATCAATAAAACATGACCACCGGAACGCCGATTTCCAGCATGTCATACAGCGTTGCCATCACCGCAGGCGGCACATTGATACAGCCATGGGAACCGTTCGTCTTATAAATCTTCCCGCCAAAGCTCCCTCTCCACGAAGCATCATGAATTCCAATGTCTCCGTTGACAGGCGCCCAGTATTTTACAAAAGATTCATAGTCCGGTCCCCGCAGAATACGATTTCGCTGCATGGCATACACAAAATTGACACCCGAAGGCGTTTTATGCCCGCCACTGATGCTTCCGGTGACAACGTCAGTCTCTAAAAGGAGTTCTCCTTCTTCGTAGTAATAAAGTCTCTGCTCCGTCATATCGACTTCCACATAGGTGTCGCCAATATCGTCCCTGCCGCGCACCCGCGCTTCCATTTCATAGGTGGGAATGTGTACCTCGTCCGCATGTTCCGAAAGCGCCTGCATTAAATATGCGATTTCCGCCTCTCTGTCAATTTTGTTTCCGTAAGTGCCTCCCTCCACCGTCACAACTTCGCCTCTGGTGGAATGAAAACTTCTTGCGCTTCCCAAAGTATCATATTCCTGACAGAGAGAATCTATGAACGCTTCCACAGCCTCTTCATTCAAGACAAGATTGCCTGCGTCATCCAAAAGAAACCTGCCGCCGGTATCTAATGCAATAAAACCACTGACCATTTCCGGTGTCAGGGGCACTTCTTCATCGCCCATGTCGTATACAATGCTGCAGTTTTGAAACGCCTCTATCTTTTCCCAAAGCGCAAGCGTCTCATACATTTCCTCCGTGTAGGGCAAGTCCTCATAACAGCCCGATACATCCACAGAGGTTTTTCCCTGTCGCAGCGCTTCCGAAACCGTACTGCATACCAAATCAAAGTTCAGGACATGCTTTCTGCCATCAAACAGCACATAACCGTCTTCCCTGCGGATTTCTACGATTTCACTAAGCGCTTCATCCGCCGGTGCAAGCCTGTCTGCAAGAAAATCCCGCAGCAGTTCTTCCTCAAAAAGCAACTCCGGCATAAGGGAGGTTTGCCCGCCGCCAAAAAGAGCGGTAATCCACAAAAAAGGATTCTGCCTGCTCTTCACCTTTTTTAATTGACCGGTATAGTCTATATTGACTGCAATATCCGCATAGGAAATTGTAAACTGTACCCCTTCGTCACCCTGTACCAAAATACTGTCATAAGGATACATATCCTTTAATTCTTTATTTACCTCTTCTGCCGTTTTACCCGTACAGTATATACCGTTGATAAAGGTGCCCGGCGCAAAACGCCTCCAATAGCAGACCCCTATCACGATATATAGAACAATCCCCAGACAAATCCCTGCCAGCACGAAAAAACGCACAATGGTCTTTATCCTTTTCCTCATATGTTCTTATGTCACTTCCGTCTTTTCAGGCTTTATTCAAATCGTCCTCGTCAAAAGCTTCACTGATGGGTGCTCCCGCAGGCACCATCGGAAATACCTTATCGTCCTCGGGAATCACACATTCAATCACCACCGGCTCACGCAGGGCAATCGCTTTTTCCAGTGCCGGAGCAAACTCTTCCTTCTTCGTCACCCTGATTGCCGTACAGCCGAGACCTTCCGATACCTTGCAGAAATCCACCTTGTCGTTTAACACGGTCTGCGAGTATCTGTGGTCGTAAAAGAGAGTCTGCCACTGACGCACCATGCCCAGCACATGGTTGTTGATAATCACCTGTATAATCGGGATGTTGTACCGGCTTGCCGTTGCAAGCTCGTTCATGTTCATGCGGAAACAGCCGTCGCCCGCGATATTGATACAGATTTTATCTGGCTGTCCTACCTTTGCTCCGATACATGCGCCAAGTCCGTAGCCCATGGTGCCGAGTCCGCCGGACGAAAGGAAGGTACGCGGCTTTGTATATTTATAATACTGCGCCGCCCACATCTGATGCTGTCCGACATCCGTGCTGATAACTGCCTCTCCCTTTGTCACCCTGTCAATTTCCTCGATGACAAACGGGCAGGAAAGCTGTTCTGTATTGTATTTCAGCGGATACTTTTCTTTCAATTCATTGATATGCGCCATCCACTCCGTATGCTCCTGCTTTGCAAGCCTCTTGTTCAGCTCGCGCAGCACGCATTTTAAATCGCCCGTCACGCTGGCATACGCCGGGATATTTTTGCCGATTTCCGCCGCATCGATATCAATGTGAAGCACCTTCGCATTTTTGGCAAAGGTCTTGGGATTGCCAATCACACGGTCAGAAAAACGTGCGCCAAGCGCAATCAGCAAGTCACATTCGCTGACTCCAAAATTGGAGGTTTTGGTTCCGTGCATGCCAATCATGCCCGTGTAGCGTTCATCCCGTCCATCAAAAGCGCCTTTTCCCATCAG
>CAMWLB010000435.1 GCA_947174985.1 uncultured Lachnospiraceae bacterium
CTCTGCCTGGCTTAACCGCAAGTATTCTGGCCGGTGTTCCCCCGCACTCACGGTCCTCCCCTCGCTGTAATAAATTTCTGCCAGAGCTGCAACCGCCGCCGCACGCTGCCTGTTTAAGTGCGCCGGCGCAAAGGCAAACGGCGTCTTTAGCCTTTCTTCTATCACGCTTTTGAATACCGGTACGCCGTCACCCAGAAAAATAACTTCCTGCCCCATATTGTCCAATTCATCCAAAATCTCCTGTATGTCAACGGCACACTGTTCCTTTACCGTACACATGTGATAATCGCTTTTTCCAGCTTCCTTTTCAAAAGTATAAATCCCTGTGTAGACCTGATTTCTTCTGGCATCCATAAGAGGACATATCAGCTTTTCGCTGCCCCAGAAATGGTAAGCAAGCCCTGCCAGCGTCGGCACCTCTATCAGAGGCTTGTCCAATGCAAGCCCCAGCCCTTTTGCCGTCGCAGAACCGATACGAAGCCCCGTAAAGGAGCCGGGTCCTGCCGCAAGCGCAATGGCATCTATCGTATCCAGGTCAAGCTCTATCATCTCCTTCAGTTCCTGCAGCATGGGCAGGAGTGTCTGGGAGTGTGTGATTTTATAGTTTACAGTGTACTCGGCGGTTAATATGCCGTCCTGTACCACCGCAGCCGAAGCCACCAGCCCCGAACTGTCTAACGCTAATATTTTCATGTATGACCTCATTTCTGCGCTTCTATTGTAACAGTGCGGTAGTCAAAACCCTTTTCCAAATCCTTTTTTATGGTAATCCGCGTGTGGTTCTTTGGCAGAATCTCCTCTATCAAATCCGCCCACTCAATCAGGCAGACACCTCCGCCAAAAAAGCAGTCCTCATAGCCGATTTCCTCCATCTCCTCCACATCGCCGATGCGGTAAACGTCAAAATGGTAAAAGGGCAGCCTGCCCCCATCATATACCTGTAAAATGGTAAAAGTCGGACTGCTCACATGATCCGTGATGCCCAGTCCCTTTGCAAAGCCCTTTGTGAACACGGTTTTGCCCACACCCAAATCGCCAATCAGCGTATATACCTGACCGGGCTGCGCCTGCGTTCCCAACCGCTCACCCAGCTTATAGGTTTCTTCCTCGCTCATGGTCTCAAATACTTCTGTTTTTGATTCTGCCCGTTCCATCGCCTGTCCCCGCCTGTCCGTTTTTATTGTCTGATTTTCACCTTTTTGGCAGGCAGATGTGTGGAAATCACCTGAATCACCTGTGCCGTACTGTCCTTTAACTCCCTTTTGGGAAAAATGCACGCATTCATGCGGGAAGTATACACAATAATGCTTCTGCCCGTAGATACAGCCTTTACCATATCCTCCCATTTCTGCATTTCTTCCGTATCGTTCTGGGATACATGGATTCCCTCGTCATCCAGAACATAATGCAGCGGCTCCTTAAATGCCGGATTTGCAAGCATCTGCTGCCTGCTCTTCAAGAACAAAGTCCACGGCAGATAACACAGCAGTACCACGCCTGCAATCACCATCATCCAGCCGTTCATATAAATTCCGGCAATCACCATCAGGGCTCCCAGCCCGCTTCCCAGCATGCCTGAAAAGCTGTTGTAGGTGTGGCGCAGCATATAATCATACAAATCACCCGCTTTTATCTTGACATCAAATTCTATCACGCAAGTTCCTCCTTCCACTCCAGACCAAAAGGCTTGAAAAGCACCTACAAAGTAGGTGCTTTTTTATTCATGACAACAGAAAGCACGCAGAGCGTACCTTCTACTGCTTACTGTTCCAATTCTGAAGTACAGTGGGGACACCTTGTCGCCTCTATGTCGATTTCTGACTTGCAGAAAGGGCATTTCTTTTTGGTCGCGGGGGCGGGCTTCTCTTCCTTCTTCAGTTTATTCATACCCTTGACAAACATAAACACCACAAACGCCATAATCACAAAATTGATGATATTGGAGATAAAGGTGCCGTAGTTAAAAGTAGCGGCTCCGGCTGCCTGCGCGGCTTCCAACGTTGCATATTCGTTGCCGTCCAACGCAAAGAACCAATTTGAAAAATCAACCTTTCCGGTAAAAATGCTGACAATCGGCATAATCATATCATTTACCAGTGAATTTACAATACCCGTAAATGCACTTCCGATAATCATACCAACTGCAAGATCTATCATATTTCCACGTAATGCAAATTTTTTAAACTCTTTTAACATATTATAATCCTTTCCCGTTTGACTTTTGTACTCTTTTTATTATATTGCATTCTCTCAAAAAAGCAAGCTAAAAACGCGCTTTCATCGGATTTGACGGATTGCATACTTATCAAAGCACCTCTCTGCCTCCTCCTCGGAAATGGCAAACACCTGCTTCAGCTTCCTTACTGTCTCTTCCCTGCTCTTTCCCTCTTCCATGCTGATTGCCACCAGCATCTCCATGCGGCCTTCCTCATACCCTTCTGCATGTCCTTCCGCATGTCCCGCTGCACACCCCTCTGTGTATCCTTCCTTTCTGCCCTCTTCCCTCTCATAGGCATCCTGCGCCCTTCTGTCCCGCCGTGCCTTCTGGTACAGCTCATAGCGCGCCCTCAGCCTCCCCCTCAGGTTCAGCAGCTTCAGTTCCTTTACTGCCTCCAGTATCCCCGCATTTTTCGTCCCGGCCTTCAGCATGTCCAACTCCTCCTCGCTCTCCGCATTGAAAAAACGTATCCATTCCTCCAGGGGGCCGTCTC
>CAMWLB010000436.1 GCA_947174985.1 uncultured Lachnospiraceae bacterium
GCAGAGAAGAGAACCACCACGCCCTCTCCGATTTTTTCCTTCAGGGAATCACCAAGGTCACGCAGACCGTTCATGTCCACATTGTCCACACCGGAAGCCAGAAGTTTTACGCCCTTTATCTCTTTTACCTGATTCATAACATCACCAAGCGCTTCCTTTGCAGCCTTTGCCTTTAAAGACTCGTTTTCACTCTGCAGGCTCTTTAAGTCAGCCATCAGATGCGCACACTTCTCCACCAGTGTCGCCGGTGTTGCTTTCACTGCCTTTGCCGCGTTTTCCAGCGTTTCTTCAAGCTGCTTGTAATAGGACAGCACGCCGCTTCCCGTCAGCGCCTCAATTCTGCGGACGCCGGCTGCCACACCGCTCTCGGATACTATCTTGAATACGGAAATCACGCCCGTGTTTGCCACATGTGTACCGCCACAGAGCTCCGTGGAAAAATCGCCCATGGAAACCACGCGGACCTTCTCGCCGTATTTTTCCCCAAACAACGCCATCGCGCCGGTCTTTTTCGCATCGTCAAGGCTCATAATCTGCGTCTTTACCGGCAGTGCATTTGCAATCTGCTCGTTTACAATCGCCTCAGTCTTTTCGATTTCTTCCCGTGTCATAGCAGCAAAATGGGTAAAGTCAAAGCGCAGTCTCTCGCCATCCACAAGGGAACCTGCCTGCTCTACATGTGTGCCAAGCACCTCCCTGAGCGCCTTTTGCAAAAGATGGGTTGCGCTGTGGTTTTTACAGGTATCTCCTCTGTTTTGCTCATCCACACACAAGGTAACGGCATCTCCTGTCTTGAACATGCCCTTCGTCACCCTGCCGATATGCCCTGTCTTGTTGCCGGGCAGCTTTATGGTGTCCTCCACGACGAACTCGCCCTCTGCCGCCATAATCACACCCTTGTCGCCGTTCTGTCCGCCCATGGTGGCATAGAAAGGCGATTCTTTCACCACAATCGTACCAACGTCCCCGTCAGCCAATGCACCGGTAAGCTCCGTCTCCGTGGTCATCGCCGTGATTTCAGATACATGCTCCAACCTGTCATAGCCCACAAACTCCGTGGTGAGCGCTGTTGAAATCTCTTCGTAAACCGTGGTATCGGCGCCCATATAGTTTGTCACCTTGCGCGCTTTTCTTGCCTTTTCCTTCTGCTCCTTCATGCATGCTTCAAAGCCGTCCCAGTCCACGGTCATCTCCTTCTCTGCCAGAATTTCTTCTGTCAAATCAGGCGGGAAACCATAGGTGTCGTACAGCTTAAACACATTTGCACCGGAGAGAACCTTGCCCTGCTTCTTTTCCATTTCAGCTTCCATATCCGCTAAAATGGCAAGTCCCTGGTCGATGGTCTTGTCAAATTTATCTTCTTCCTGTGTCAGTACGTTCAGGATAAATGCTTTTTTCTCTTCCAGTTCCGGATAGCCGTCCTTACATTCCTGAATAACGGTCTCGCTTAAATTCGCCATAAACTTCTCTGTGATGCCGAGGAGCCTGCCATGCCTTGCCGCACGCCGAATCAGGCGGCGGAGCACATATCCGCGTCCTTCATTGCTTGGCATAATACCGTCGCTTATCATAAAGGTTGTGGAACGTATATGGTCGGTAATCAGGCGGATTGACACGTCAACCGCATCGTCCTTCTGGTATTCCACGCCTGCGATGGCACAGATACGGTCGCGGATTGCCTTCATCGTGTCGATATCAAACACGGAATCCACGTCCTGTACCACAACGGCCAGACGCTCCAGTCCCATGCCGGTATCAATATTTTTCTGTGCGAGCTCCGAGTAGTTGCCGTGTCCGTCGTTGTCAAACTGCGTGAACACATTGTTCCACACTTCCATAAAGCGGTCGCAGTCACAGCCCACCTTACAGTCCGGCTTGCCACAGCCATATTTCACACCCCTGTCATAGTAGATTTCCGAACAGGGACCGCAGGGACCTGCCCCATGCTCCCAGAAATTGTCACATTTGCCGTTTTCATCGCGATAAAAACGGGTAATCTTCTCCCCCGGCACGCCGATTTCCTTCGTCCAGATGTCGTACGCCTCGTCGTCCTCACAGTAGATGGAAGGGTAAAGCCGCTCCGGATCCATGCCCACTACCTTCGTCAAAAACTCCCAGCTCCACGCAATCGCCTCATGTTTAAAATAATCTCCGAAAGAAAAATTGCCCAGCATTTCAAAGAAGGTAAGGTGCCTTGCCGTCTTGCCCACATTTTCAATGTCTCCCGTGCGGACGCACTTCTGACAGGTCGTCACCCTGCGCCTCGGCGGAATCTCCTGTCCCGTAAAGTAAGGCTTTAACGGCGCCATACCGGAATTGATAATCAATAAGCTGTTGTCGTTGTGTGGCACCAGCGAAAAGCTTTTCATTTTTAAATGGTCCTTGCTCTCAAAAAAGTCAAGGTACATCCTTCTCAGTTCGTTTACACCTGCCGGTTTCATGGTAATCAGTCCTCCAATGCTTTTGTCTTATCTATCAAAAGGTAAATTTGTCCGCAAAATACGCATCCAGCTCGGAAATCGCAACCCTCTCCTGCTCCATGGTATCGCGGAAACGCACCGTCACGCAGTTATCCGTTTCTGAATCAAAGTCATAGGTGATACAGAAGGGCGTGCCGATTTCATCCTGACGGCGGTACCTCTTGCCGATGGCTCCCCTGTCGTCAAATTCACAGTTATATTTTTTGCTGAGCGCAGCATAAATCTTCTC
>CAMWLB010000437.1 GCA_947174985.1 uncultured Lachnospiraceae bacterium
GGACGCCTTCCAAAACCATCGTTTCTACAATGGAAAGCGCATGGACGGACATTCTTCTGATTCTGCTGTCTTTTCTGTTTGTAGGAAGCCTGATTATGGAGGAAAAACAAAAAGGGCTTATTTTGATTACACGCGGTACCAAATGCGGAATCAGCCACAGCATAGTGGCAAAGCTTTCAGCGCTGCTCATTCACTGCCTTGTCTCTTCTGCGTTATTTTTCGGTATCAATTACCTCTTTTTCGGCTTTTGTGCCGGATGGTGCGATGTGACTGCTAAGCTGCAATCGTTGGCGCCGTATAGGGAAAGCAATTTGCCGGTCAGTATATCAGGGTATCTTCTACTTTCTGTTTTGACAAAAGGTCTGGTGATATTTGGAGCGGGTGCAGTACTGACAGCAGTTTGTATTCTTTCGGAGAATATGGTGCTGCCCTATTTGATTGGGCTGGTTCTTTGGGCGGTCAGTTGGGTGCTGTATCAGTTTGTTCCCGCAGCATCCAAATTAAGCATGGCAAAGTATATCAATCTGTTTGGCATTTTAAGAACCGAAAATTTGTATGGTGCTTATTTAAATCTGGATATTGGAGGATATCCATTCTCCCGTGCAGTCTTGTCGTGGATTACAATTGGCATTGTTGTCCTGAGCGGCAGCGTCCTCAGCTATGTTTTTTTCCTGCAAGGAAAGAGATTACAGATAAAGCGCGGGGCGAAACGCGTCTCTTTTCCGTTTCGTCCTCATGCCTGCCTAATTTGGCACGAAAGCTATAAAATTCTCATTACAAATCATGCGCTGGTTATTTTGCTGGTGTTTTGTGCATTGATTGGTTATAACGAGCTGGCCCGCAGCTACACCCCTTCTGTGCAGGAACAATACTATCAGGATATTATGTTACAATTAGAGGGAAAGCAGACCGGTGAAAAAATTGACTTGATTGAAGCCGAATCGGCAAGATATCAGGAAGCGTTTGAAGAAATTGACAGAATAGATACGGCGGTTTCCTTAGGTGAAATCGACGAGGAAACCGGCAATGCCATGAAAATAAAATGGTACGGCATTACCTCCTTTTATCCGGCTTTTCAGAGAGTTGAGAGGCAGCATCAGTTTGTCAGCGAAAATGGCGGGAACTATATCTATGATACGGGATACCTGTATTTATTCGGCATTATGGGAGATGGTGTACGGAATGACTTTCTTTTGCTGACAATAGGAATGATTCTTGCCTTCAGCCATGTGGTTTCTGTGGAATACCAGAATGGAGTATGGGGCATATTGTGCGCAACCGCAAAAGGAAAGCGTGGAATCAGAATTCGCAAAATTGTGGTATGCCTCCTGTGGGCTGCCATATTCTCTGCCCTGCCGCTTATTTGCAGATTTATCCGTGTTTCCGCAGTATTTCCCGTTCATGGTCTGTTTTTTGCAGCCAGAAATATCCCGTTCTATCAAGGCTGGCCTGTCTTTGTGCCGGCAATCGGGCTTATCCTGTTGAAGCTGGTTTTGCAGATAATGTCCGGATGTATTCTTACCATATTCGTGCTTCTGTTTTCCGGATGGCGTAAAAATCATGTTCAGGCAATCTTTTTTGGCTTTCTGTTTCTCTGTGTTCCGGTTATTTTGACAGTACTGGGATTTGAGTTTGCGCAGTGGTTTTCGCTATACCCACTGTATTCCTATATTTTAGATTAGTGTCCGGTTATGACATGGAAATGTCCGTTCATACAAAATGCAGAACCGAAAAATAAAAGGAAGACTTTAAATTGACAGGCGGTATGATATATGTCATGATGATTACACAAACTGTGTTTTAACGGATAAGGCGGTCGAAAGGGGAATACATCATGAGCCAGCCTGCACAAACTGGATGGCCATGCCCTTATCCGTAAAGAAAACCTATACGCGGGCGTATTTTGACGCAAAGACAGATGCCGGACGGGAAAAGCGAATTGCCTGGATAGTGGATAGGCTCAATAAAAATTTAAAACCGATGTAACTGTCGGGGAATCTTTTGCGAATGACATTGACAGAAAAGTATGTTTCCATTAAAATATAGTATATGCTTAGAGGGGTTCACCGAGGCGGCTGGTGAACTCCTTCTTTTGCGGTCTTTGGCAGAAGAAAAACTTTTAGTCAAATAGTATATTCAGAAAGAAAGGGAATACATATGATATTTGGTAAATATATCAACCGGTACTACTTCAAATATGCCGGCTGGCTGGTACTGGGACTGATTTCACTGGTTATGGTGGATTATCTGCAGTTGGAAATCCCCAAGCTGTACCGTCTGGTAATCAATGGCATGAACAGCGGCAGTATCAGCGTGGATGGGGTTCAGGTGGCATTTGACGTGAATTTTCTGCTGGACAGCATCTGTATGCCCATGGTGGGAATCATTCTGGCAATGGTTTTCGGACGTTTCCTGTGGAGAGTCTGCTTTTTCGGTTCCGGGGTGCGTCTGGCGACAGACTTGCGCAACAGGATGTTTGACCATGCCAAGGATTTGAGCAGGGAATACTATCAGGTAAACAAGGTGGGAAACCTGATGAGTCTGTTTACCAACGATTTGGACACCGTGCAGGAGTGCTTTGGCTGGGGCGTTATGATGTTCTTCGACGCTCTGCTGCTGGGTGTGCTGGCGGTGATGAATATGTGGAAGATGGATCCGATGTTGACGCTGCTGTCCCTGATACCCATGGC
>CAMWLB010000438.1 GCA_947174985.1 uncultured Lachnospiraceae bacterium
TTAATATACCCTACGTGATTTTAAGCGTCATGCCCCGCATGAAACAACTCAATCCCAGTGTTTACGAGGCGGCTCTGGATCTTGGCGCTTCCCATGTGCAGGCGTTTTTCAAAGTGATTTTTCCGGATATCCTGCCCGGCATTTTATCCGGCTTTTTGATGGCTTTTACCATGTCCTTAGACGATTTTATTATTACATACTTTACAAAAGGCCCGGGAATTGATACATTATCTACGAAGATATACACAGAGGTGCGCAAAGGTATTAAACCGGAAATGTACGCTCTGTCCACCATTATTTTTGTGGTGGTTCTGGTCTTACTGTTTCTCGTAAACAGGACGCCAAAGGAAAAGCCCGCAAAGTAGCGGGATTTAGAAAGGGAGGAATCATTATGAAAAAATTGTTATCGCTGGGGCTCTGCCTTGTTATGACCGTCTGCCTGTTTTCCGGCTGCGGTTCCTCAGACAAATATCCCAATGGAAAGGTGTATGTCTACAACTGGGGAGAATATATAGATGAAGAAACCATCAAGCTCTTTGAGAAGGAAACCGGTATAGAGGTCATTTACGATGAATTTGACACAAACGAAACCATGTATCCCAAAATTGAAGCTGGCGCTTCTAATTATGACGTTGTCTGCCCCTCTGACTATATGATTCAGAAAATGGTTGACAATGATTTGCTGGCCGAATTAAACTGGGATAACCTTCCCAACGCCCGTGCCAATATCGGCGCAGAATATTACGAGCAATCCCTCGCCTTCGATCCGGGCAACCGCTACTCTGTTCCGTACTGCTGGGGCACTGTGGGAATTTTGTACAATACCACTATGGTAGACGAACCTGTCACAAGCTGGTCCATCCTGTGGGATGAAAAATATAAGGACAATATCTTAATGCAGGATTCCGTCCGCGATTTATTTATGGTTGGCTTAAAAGAACTGGGCTATTCCATGAACAGCACAAACGAAGCAGAGCTGCAGGAAGCAAAGAACCTGCTGATTAACCAGAAGCCCCTTGTGCAGGCATATGTTATCGATCAGGTTCGCGATAAAATGATTGGCGACGAGGCGGCGCTTGGTGTTATCTATTCCGGAGAAGCCATTTATACGCAGCGTGAGAATCCAAATTTAGCTTATGTCATTCCCGAAGAAGGAACCAATGTCTGGATTGACAGCTGGGTGATTCCCAAAACCGCAGAAAACAAAGAAAACGCAGAAAAATTTATTGATTTCATGTGCCGTGGTGATATTGCGCTGATGAACTTTGAATTTATCACCTACTCTACGCCAAATACGGCTGCAAGGGAATTGATTGAGGACGATGATATCCGCAATTCTGAAATCGCCTTTCCGGATTTGTCACAATACAACAATCTGGAGACCTACTCCTACCTGGGCGAAGAAGCTGACACACTTTACAATGACCTTTGGAAAGAAATCAAATCCTACACCTCCTATTAAGAGGGTAAAATATAGCTCCATCGTCAGGATGACCTTATGAAAAATGCCGCAGGAACGATTCAACTCCTGCGGCATTTTTGCAATTTAATTCCTTATTTATTTTTTAATACTTCTTTGATTGCATTGATAACCTGTTCCGGCTCATAAGGCTTACAGATAAACTCCTTTGCCCCCAGCTTCAGCGCATCCATCAACTTAGAAGACTGCCCCGCTGCTGTAACCATAATCACACTCGCATCTGCATCAAATTCCTTGATTTCCTTAAGACAAGAGATTCCGTCCTTCTCCGGCATGGTGATATCCATCGTCACAGCATCGGGCTTAAGCTCCTTGTAAAGCTTCACGCCCTCTTCGCCATTGGCCGCCTCTCCCGCTATATCATGTCCGATGCCCTCCAAAATAGTGCGCAACATCCTTCTGGACATCTTGGAATCATCTATAATCAAAATTTTTGCCATATTTTTATCCTCCTATACTTGTCCCATACAAATAAAAATTGCTTTTTTTCCTCTGACGCAGACCGGTACACTCAAAACAGCCGTATCCTTAATGGAGGAAGTAGCTTCAAAAAAGATAGGCGGCAGTAACTCGGAGTCAATTCCGCCTCTGCTCAGCGATGTAGCATACAGACCATTGACACAGTTCAAAAATTCTCCGGCAGCATCCAGCATATCTTCCTTCTCAAGCGGCAGGCTCTCCTTGCAGTACGCAGCTGCTATCACAGCAAGACCGCCATCATCCTCAGCAAATCCCGTTTCCAGCGCTTTATATCCCGCAACCGGCGCAGAAAAAGCGTCAATTTTCTGGAACGCAGACTCTTTCACTGACAACTCATTTTTCAACGTAGCCTTTCCTATGTATACATGCCTGTCGATACAGCGAATCATCGTCCTGACAAGAACACCTGTAATATCCTTAAAGCACATCGCCTCCGGAGGAAGGAAAAGCGGCACTATTCTGTCGGGCTCATCACTCCGCAAATCTTCCATATCTGATTTGGTAAAGCTGTTTTTCTGCTGAAACTCGTCCATAACCTCTTCCAAATCCTGAAGCTGCAAAAGGTTTTCATCCACGAGTACCTGTGCAAATGCCAAATATGTATTTCCCTGCTTCTTTAACAGGTTGCTGATTTGTTCCTCTGTCAAATACCCTCTCTCAACTGCAATATCTCCAAAACGCTTGTCCATAGTTGCCTGAAAACGGTTTACCTCGTCAGCCTG
>CAMWLB010000439.1 GCA_947174985.1 uncultured Lachnospiraceae bacterium
TCCCACAACCGTTACAATACCGATACACATACAGGCTGTTTTGCCAATCCTCTTATATTTGTGTGCGCCGTAATTCTGACCGACAAAACTGACCGCCGTCTGATGCATGGTGTTCATCGCTGTATACACAAAGCCCTCCAGATTGCCGGCCGCGGAATTCCCTGCCATGGCAGTTGCGCCAAAGGAATTGACTGAGGACTGAATCAGCACGTTGGATATGGAAAAGATAGCGCCCTGCAGCCCTGCGGGCAATCCAATCTGCATCATCATCACAAGCTTGTTCGGCACGATGCGAAGTTTCCTCAAATCCAGCCTGTAGGCACTGTCGCTGCGTACAAGGCAGATTACCACAAGCGCGGCAGAAATCACTTGGGATATGGCAGTTGCCAGCGCAACACCTGCCACGCCCATGGAAAGCCCAATTACAAAAGTCAGATTCAAAATAACATTGATAACACCTGCAGCCGTCAGAAAATAGAGAGGTCTTCTGGTATCTCCCACCGCACGCAGAATGGCGGCACCGAAATTATAAAGCATCATGGCCGGCATCGCTGCAAAATAGATGCGGATATAGAGCACTGACTGACCCAGCACCTCATCGGGCGCTCCCATGGCACGAAGGGCAAAAGGCGCGGAAAACCATCCCACAAAAATCAGGATAATTCCGCAGATAACAGAAGTCAGAAGCGCCGTATGCACCATATCGGACAATTCCCGCTCCTGTCCTGCTCCAAAATACCTTGCCACAAGCACGTTAGCGCCCACGGATAAACCGATAAACACATTGACTAAAAGGTTAATCAAGGAACCTGTAGAACCTACCGCTGCAAGCGCATCGCTGCCAACCCATCTCCCCACCACAATCATGTCCGCCGCATTAAATAAAAGCTGTAAAATGCCGGACAACATAAGCGGTAGTGAAAACAACAATATCTTGCCAAACAGCGGCCCGTTGCACATGTCGATTTCATACCGCTTTTGTTTTATGCTACCCTCCATGAAGTACGCTTCCTTTCTCTGCCATTTCTTTCGAGCTTTTTCAACATACTTTGAACATTATACACCCTAAAAAGCAGATTGAAAAGGTGTGTCAGCGCTTTCTCTTTTCAAATTCTTTTTCAAATGCCAGCAAATCCTGTCCGGAAAGAGCTCTCTCCAAAAGCTGTGGCAGCATTTCCGGATTGCAGGCAAAACAGGGGATTCCCAGGCCGGCAATCCGGTTCGCCATCTGCGCGTCGTAGTAAGGTTTTCCCCCGTCAGCCAGTGCAAGCAGACAAACCGCCGTAACGCCTGATGCCTTCATCTCTTCCAGACGGCGGAGCAGCCCTGCACGGTTCCCGCCCTCCTCCAAATCTGAAATCAGGAAAAACAAAGTTTTCGACGGATTTTCTATGTATTTTTCACAGTAAGCCACCGACTGCTCAATATTAGTTCCTCCGCCCAACTGAAAACCAAACAGCAAATCCACAGGGTCTTCACATTTTTCCGTCAAATCTATAATATTGGTATCAAACGCCACAACGCGGGTGCGCAGGCTCGCCATACTTGCCAGAATACAGCTCATAACAGAGGAATAAATGACTGATTCCCCCATGGAACCGCTCTGGTCAATGTCCAGAATGACCGTCCACTTGTTTGCCGCAGTCGTGCTGGTTCTGTCAAAAAAATAGTAATGCTCCGGCACAATGGTCTTAAGCTCTCTATTATAATTTTTCAGATTTCTTGCTATGGTGGTCTTAAAATCAAGCGCCGCTGCCGAAGGGATGGGGGAATGTTTTTTCCGATTGACGGAAGCGGTGACCGCCCTTCGGATATCCTGCTCCAACAGCCGGTTGATTTCCTCTACAATCTTCTTGATATAGCTGCGGACACTGTCCTTTGAGCGTTTTGGTATCTGCTCCTTTAAAAGCATGATGGTGGCGGCAAGTCCTACATCCGGTTCCAGACTCTCCAAAAGCTCCGGCTCAAAAAGAAGCTGTTTTAAACCACAGCGGTTCACGGCATCCGACTGAATTACCGTCACAAGCTCCTTGTCAAACAGCCGGCGTACATCGCCGAGCCACCGGGTAATCTGCGGGCTGGAAGCGCCGCGTCCGGCTCCGCCTCCCTGCATGCCAAAGCCGCCGCTTTCCGTGCGGTTATAGATGGCAGCGAGCGCCTGATCCATCAAATCCTGTTCTTTTGTCAAGGGCGCATTTCCCATCTGATTAAAACGGTCCTGACTGTCCTGCCCCAAAATCAGCCGCCAACGGCGGATTTTTCCTTCTGCTTCCATTTCTGCTCCCTTCTTGGCGCCTATAAATCAAAATCAAAGTCATCCAGACTTTCCACTATCTTCATCTCTTCCTGTCCCAGCGCCGCATTGACTGCTTCGCTGACCTGACTGCCATTCAGATTCCAGATTTCACCCAGGTTTTCCGCAATCTCATCCTTTTCCCTTGCGCCGAAATCTGCAAATGCACGCCGCAAAAATACCAGTGCACGTTTAAATTCCTCATCGTCAAGACTTTCCAAATAGGCATCCAGACTCTCCCACAAAGACAGCCTTGCAATCAGGGCATACCGGTTTTTCATGGCAAGCCCCTCAAACCAGCCTGCCCCCAAATCGGCAGGCGTGCCAAAGGACAGCCGGCGCATAACCTCAAGTTTGAGTCTTTCTGTATCCATCTGC
>CAMWLB010000440.1 GCA_947174985.1 uncultured Lachnospiraceae bacterium
CATTTAACGGACAAGTAATAATATACTACAGCCAATCGTTTTTGTCAACTACGGAATTTTATATTTTTGACCGTTTTCCAACATGGCGTAGCTTGATCTGATGAATCATGAAAGGGGACATCAATGACGAAACGCTTCTGTTATCTTGCTATTCTTTCTGTAATACTCTTTCTCGCCGCCTGCAGCCTCAAAACCGACAGCAGCAACCGGCTGGACGATTATCCGCTCAGCGAAATAGAACTTGCAGTTCCATGCTCATACCCAGCCACAGCACATGCTACCGCACAGGTGCTGCCACCATATGTTTTGTACGGTGACGTTCTTCAGGCCCGCATAGTCTATGTTTATTACTATGAAGGGAATGGAACAACTGTTGACTGGGAGTATGGCTATATTCTGGAAAAATGGGATGGCAGCCAGTGGCATACCCTATATCATTACGGACTGACAGAAATATCTGATTCGGAAGAAACACCTGATATACTGCAGCACTCTGCAGATGGCGCTGCCTTTGATGCCGATTTTGAACAGGTCTTTTCAGAGTATGGCGCTGGCTTATACCGTGTTGTCAGAAAATGCAACGCGGCGGCAGGTTATGATGGACCTTTCTACTGTGCACAAAACGTACGGCTTATTGATACAAAAGATTTTGAAAACGGCATTACCTTTCAGGAGCTCTTCGGAGCAGAGGAATGTCCCGCTGACATTATATTAAAAGAAGGGAAGGACACGCTGGAATTAACAGATGAGGACGCTGAGTCTATATTTCAGTTTATCAGTCAAATGCATTGCGTCGCCACCGGAACCGATAATTCCAGAGTTGGCCTCGGCTCGGTTGACCATGAATACCATGTGTGCTTTCTCCTGAGTGACGGCAACTATTTTACCATCACACCCTTTTCAGGCAAAACATTGGACGGAAAAAGTTATTCCGCCATATGCCGGACGTCAGGAATGGCGGGTGCAATCTATTTGTACGACAAAGATAATGATTTACGCCATGTCATATCCCCTGATTAAGTGAAGCGCGGGGATTTCATCTATTGACCATGAAATCCCCGCTTTTTCTCCATCTGTATTTTCCACTAGATACACTTCTACTCCAACGTTTTCCCCAAATACAACACCAACTCTCCCTCTTCCACTTCCGAAAAAAGAAATTCCGTAAATCCTAAGTGCAGGTAAATTGCTAAGTTTCTTGTTTCCTTTGCCTCGACTCCGATTGTCAGTCTTGCTATTTTATGATTCTTTGCATAACATTCTATTTCCCGCATCAGTTTGGAAATATGGCCATTTCCTTCATATTCTTTTCGAATACGCAAGGCGTTAATATTTGCAGTTTCTTTGCCATCACACAGGGGCAGTCTGCCCGCAATGGCATTGCATGCAGGCGACAAAATCAAGGTTCCTTCCCCGATTGGAACATCGGCATCTAACACAAGAAAAGTGAATGCCTCTCCGTTCAGATTATATCCGATATATTCCTTCTTCCAGTCAACCCAGCGTTCATCTCCACTGTTTTCCGCAATATTGAAATCCCAAATCCTCTCCAGTTCTTCTTTTGATGCCAATCGATACTCCATCCTTTTTCCTCCGTTAAATTTGAAATTGATTAACCGGCCAATCGCTGCCGTATCACATTGATTGAACGAGGTCTTATTAAAATATTATAATCTGTACCCGCTTCAATTGTTTCGGTATAAGGATAAACAGCCTCCTTGTCATCAAAGGTATTTCCGGCATAATAGCTGTCTCCTGTAAGAGTTGTGAGCACAGCTTTACCGTCCATTTTTGTGTCTGTACAAATATTTACGGTTAGTTCATTCTCGGAGAAATTTACAAGCTTTGTTATCACTTCCGACGTTTTTTTATCTACCGTACAGACCGCCGTTATGTGCGGGATTTCCGCAAGTGCCTTGTGATGTAAAATATTGCCGTTGAAAGTAATTTTAAATGTGTCATTATCAGTAACGATCCGAACCTCATTCTCCTTGTTTACTGTACACGCTGCATTATCACATATTATTTCATTCGACCAGCCGTTATAGTGTACGACCCGGCTTTTACCTTCTTCTATTATCCAGTCGTAATGGTTCTGATCCTCACCCTTAAGCCCTGTGTCCCAAAAACGAATGTGTATTCTTTCGTTCTCCGATTTTATTAGCGCCGAAAAGCTTTGCCTATTTTTTTGAATATCACCCACAAGCCCTACACCCGTACCCATATACGAGTTATTATCTGCAAAATTGATGTCGCCCTCAAGATTACAAACATTTTCACATGGCTCATTGTCAATATAAATATCCGAAACACATAGCCCTTTTTCAAAGTGGATGGCAAAAGCGCCTTTTTCCATTTGCTTATCCGCTTCGGTTTTAACTTCATATCCGCAGACATAATCCCCGCGGTTTTCCGCAAACATTTTCAGCATATAGTAGCTTGGGATAGCATAATCCTCGTGGTTATTGAAAATTATCATATCAGGCTCCCACGCCTTATATGCAACATTCTGAAAAAGAGGAGCATAGCTTGTCATGCGAACCTTGTCCTGATTTCTTTCAATTCCTGTCAGAAATGCTGCCTCACCCAATGCGCCGTATAAATTTCCTTCTTTGCAGCCAATTGTTGCCGCATATTCGCCACAGTATATG
>CAMWLB010000441.1 GCA_947174985.1 uncultured Lachnospiraceae bacterium
CCGTAATGACAGGCTCAGTCAGCCCTTCCCCCACAAAATACGCATAGGTCCTGATACGACCCAGGGCATTATTCAGCTCCTCATCAATCTGCTCAGATTTCATTCGCGCGGAGTCCGCCGCATACTCTCTGTTCTGTTCCGCCGTCCGCCTGCTGTTCTGCGATGTAAACCAGAAAAACAAAATGATTATAGCTGCTAAAAGGAAAGCGGCATAAATAATTTCCTGTAAAGACTTTTTCTTTTTCATAGGTGGTTCCTCATATATCTTTTATTGACGCTGTCTCGCAAAAGGCGCGCCGTCTATATCACTAGCATAGCATCTCCGAAAGAAAAAAATCTATAGTTTTCCCTGACGGCCTCTGCATAAGCCGCTAACACCTTTTCCCTGCCGGCCAGCGCAGAAACAAGCATAACCAGCGTGGATTCCGGCAGATGAAAATTGGTAATCAGCGCATCCAGCACCTTAAAACGATAACCGGGATAAATAAAAATCTCTGTATTGCCGCAGCCTGCGCTGACCCTACCGTCCTCTCCTGCCGCACTTTCCACCGTCCGGCAGCTTGTAGTACCCACACATACAATCCGCCCGCCTTCTGCTTTGGTAAGATTTATTTTCTCCGCCGCCTCTTCGCTGACCTCATAATACTCAGAATGCATGTGATGCTCTAAAATATCATCCGTCTTAACAGGACGAAAGGTGCCAAGTCCGACATGCAGGGTAACATAAGCCGTCTTTACCCCCATGCTTTCTATTTGCTTTAACAGCTCCGTCGTAAAATGCAGCCCTGCCGTTGGCGCCGCCGCGCTGCCATCATACTTTGCATAAACAGTCTGATAACGTTTTTTATCTGCAAGCTTATGCGTAATGTACGGCGGAAGAGGCATCTCACCCAGCTTATCCAGCACTTCTTCAAAAATCCCCTCATAGGAAAACCGAATCAGCCGGTTTCCCTCTTCCACCGTTTCTAAAACCTCCGCCTTTAAAACGTCTTCCCCAAAGACCAGTTTTGTGCCCGGCCTGCATTTTTTTCCGGGCTTTACCAGCGTTTCCCATACATCCTTCTCCCTGCGCTTTAACAGCAGCACCTCCACCGCCGCACCGGTGTCTTCTTTTTTTCCGATAAGCCTTGCAGGAATGACCTTTGTATTATTAAGCACAAGGCAGTCTCCGGGCTTCAGGTATTTTGTAATATCTTTGAAGATACGATGTTCCGTCTCCCCGCAGTCCTTATGCAAGACCAGAAGCCTTGAAGCAGAACGGTCTGCGAGCGGATCCTGTGCAATCAGTTCTTCGGGCAGTTCAAAGAAAAAGTCTGATTTTTTCAATGCCGTCATGACAGGCAGGCTCCCTCAACAAACGCCTTATAGCCCCTGTAGGCTTCATAGATGTCCGCCTTGCTGGTCGCTTCCCACGGTGCATGCATGTTCAGCACTGCAACGCCGCTGTCAATGACATTCATGCCGTAAAGAGCAAGGATATAGGCAATCGTTCCGCCGCCTCCCACATCTACCTTGCCTAACTCTGCTGTCTGGAACTGCACGCCTTTCTTATCAAAAATGCCGCGGATATGCGCCATATATTCTGCATTGGCATCATTGGAGCCTGATTTTCCTCTTGCACCGGTAAATTTGTTGAATACCATTCCTTTTCCCAGAAACGCCGCATTTTTCTTCTCAAAATAAGAAGCATAGGAAGGATCAAAACCAGCGCTCACATCGGAGGAAAGCATGCAGGAACGGGAAAGGCATCTTCTGACATTAAGCTCGCTGTATTCCCCGGCAAGCTCCATCAGTTCAGCCACACTGTTCTCAAAAAATTTAGACTGCATGCCCGTCGCGCCCACGGAACCTATCTCCTCTTTGTCTACCAGAATACAGCACACGGTTCTCTCCGTTTTTTTCGTATCCAGCATAGCCTTTAAAGAAGTAAACGCACATACACGGTCGTCCTGTCCGTAGGCCAGAATCATGCTTCTGTCAAAGCCGGCTTCCCTTGCTTTTCCTGCCGGCACAATTTCCAGTTCCGCAGAAATGAAGTCTTCCTCGCTGACGTCATAAGTGTTTTTCAGAATATCCCGCACGCCCGCCTTTACTGCTTCCTTCGCTGCTTCTGCTCCACCGTTCTTTTCTTCCTTCTTTCCCTCTTTTTCTGCTTTTATGACAAGGGGCTTATTGCCCACAATCAAATCCAGCGCCTCGCCCTCGATTACCTTTGCCGCCTTCTTCTCCAACTGCTCGGCTGCCAGATGAATCAACAGGTCGGAAATGAAAAATACAGGGTCATCTTCATCCTCGCCAACTGCCACCTCCACGGTGGTGCCGTCCTTCTTCACAATGACACCGTGAATTGCCAGAGGCAGCGTAACCCACTGATACTTTTTCACGCCGCCGTAATAGTGCGTATCCAGATAGGCGAAACCTCCCTCCTCAAATAAAGGATTCTGCTTCACATCCATGCGCGGCGAATCAATATGCGCGCCTAAAATATTCATTCGCTAGACAAGAGGCTTCTCAACAAGCCGGTAAATGGCAATGGATTTGTTCATCCATACAGAATAAACCTTGTCCCCCTTTTTCAGCTTCTTTCCGGAAGCAGCCGCTTTCTCCAGTTCAACATAGCCTGCCTCTTCTATCA
>CAMWLB010000442.1 GCA_947174985.1 uncultured Lachnospiraceae bacterium
CTCACGCTGCCGCCGCCCAGTTCTACGCCGTTTAACACGATATCGTATGCCTTGGCGCGAACCTTGCCGGGGTCCGTGTCGATAAGGGATAAATCCTCTTCCATGGGCATGGTAAAGGGATGATGCATGGCAACAAAACGGTTTTCCTCCTCGCTCCACTCTAAAAGCGGGAACTCCGTTACCCACAAAAAGTCAAACCTGCTGTTGTCTATCAGTTCAAGCTGCTTTGCCAGTTCCACACGCAGCGCGCCCAGCACACTGTATACAATATTATTTTTATCTGCCGCAAATAAGAGTAAGTCGCCCTTTTCACCCTTCATGGCGCTCACAAGCGCGGAAAGCTCCTCTTCGGTCATAAATTTGGCAAAGGAAGATTTATAAGTACCGTCAGGCTGTACGGACAGATAGGCAAGTCCCTTTGCCCCGTAACCTTTGGCAAACTCCGTCAGGGCGTCTATTTTCTTTCGGGGCATTTCTGCCTGTCCCTTCACGTTGATGGCGCGCACAGAACCGCCGTTTTCCAGTGCGCCCGTAAATACGCCGAAACCGCAGCCCTTTACCACCTCGGACACATCGGTCAGTTCCATGCCAAAACGGGTATCCGGCTTGTCTGAGCCGAAACGCTCCATTGCTTCCTTCCATGTCATACGCTTCATCGGTAGATTTACCTCTACGCCGATTGCATCTTGACATACCCGCTGTACCATTCTCTCCGTCGCGTCGATGACATCGTCCACATCGACAAAGGAAAGCTCCATATCCACCTGCGTAAACTCAGGCTGCCTGTCAGCGCGCAAATCCTCGTCCCGAAAGCATCTTGCAATCTGGAAATAACGGTCATAGCCGGAACACATCAAAAGCTGCTTGAATATCTGGGGAGACTGCGGCAGCGCATAAAAATTCCCGGGATGCACGCGGCTCGGCACCAGATAATCCCTTGCGCCTTCCGGTGTGGATTTGGTCAGCATGGGCGTCTCAATCTCCAAAAAGCCTTCTCCTGTCAGAAAGCTCCTGATAGTAGTCGTAATCTGACTGCGCAGCATCAGATTCCTCTGCAGCTCAGGCCTGCGCAAATCAAGATAGCGGTATTTCAGGCGAAGCTCTTCCTTCGTCTTACTCTCTGCTTCTATGGGGAAGGGCGGCGTTTCCGCCTCAGACAGAATCCGCACGGACTCTGCGCGCACTTCAATCTCCCCCGTCGCCAGATTTTCATTGGCGGCAGCGGCTCTTTTCTCCACGCGCCCCGTCACGGCAATCACGAATTCACTGCGCAGCTTTTCCGCCTTGGTGAAATTCTCTGTTCCACAGTCGCTCTCCTCAAAAATCACCTGCAGAATCCCGGCACGGTCACGCAAATCCACAAATATGATTCCACCCTTGTTTCTCTGCTTCTGCACCCACCCCATGACGGTAACATTTTCTCCCACATTGGCAGCGGACAGCTCGCCGCAGCGATGCGTGCGTTTTAATCCCTTCATTGTCTCAGACATATATTTACCTCCCTATTTCAGCGGATTTTTATAAAATTCCTTAAATTCCTCATAGCCCTCTGCCATAAGCTGCTCCTTTTGGAATTTCTTGTTCTTGTTCATGCGGACCGTCAAGACCTGTCTGCCCTTTTTCCGCTCCGCGTTCGCCTCGGCAATCACCTCGTTCAGCATATCGCCCGCAACGCCTTTTTCAATCAGAAAGGCTGTCTTTTTCAATACCTCCGGCACCTGAAAGCCCTTTTCCGTAAGCAGCAGGATGATTCTCTCAAAGCCGATGGAAAAACCGCAGGCAGGCACGTTACTGCCCGTAAATTTGCCCACCATCTCATCATATCTTCCACCACCGCCGCAGCTTCCACCAAACTCCGGCATTGCAATTTCAAAAATAGTGCCGGTATAATAGCCCATTCCCCGCACCAGCGTGGGGTCAAATACCAACGCAAACGTATCTTCTTTGTTGGCGTTTACGCTGTCTATGATTTCCGAAAAGGAATCCATAACCTCTTTTTCCAGATAATCTCCAAGCAGCTCCTTTAAATATAGGACACCGTCCTCTGTCCCCTGTACCTTTTCGAACAACTCCAGATACTTCTCACAGACTGCCGCAGAAAAGCCCTCCTGCAAAAGCTCTTCCTTCACGCCGTCTATGCCAATCTTGTCCATTTTATCCAGCGTGATAAACACACTGTCATACGCATCCTCAGAAAAACCTGCATATGCCGCCATCGCCTTCAGTATCCGCCTGTCGTTTATCCGAATCTGAAAATTGTCAAAACCAAGCCTGCTAAGGGTCGTGGTCGTCGCCAGTATCAATTCTATCTCCGCAAGGTTGGAAGCCTCCCCCAGAATATCAATGTCACACTGCATAAACTGACGGTAGCGTCCTCTCTGCGGCCTGTCCGCCCGCCACACATTGCCTATCTGCAGCGCCTTAAAGGGATTGGGCAGGCTGGCGGCATTGTTGGAATAAAAACGAACCAGCGGCACCGTCAAATCATAGCGCAGCCCGCTGTCCGTCAAATCGCTTTCCTTTTCCGCTTCCACAAGCTTCAGCTTTTCTCCCCTCTTTAAAATCTTAAATATCAGTTTCTCATTTTCCCCGCCCTGCTTGCTGCTTAAGTTTGCAATATCTTCCACAC
>CAMWLB010000443.1 GCA_947174985.1 uncultured Lachnospiraceae bacterium
CTTCCAGTAAGCCGACAGTTTTTGTAAAGCAGATACTAGATCATTTTGAAATCGGAAAATATTTTGATGTGATTGTGGGAAGCGAGCTGGACGGCACGAGAACGGACAAGGCTGAGGTAGTGGCGGAGGCATTGCGCCGGCTTTATGACGGACATGACGGAGACATTGAGGAAAAGAAACGCAACACGGTGATGGTCGGTGACAGGAAGTTTGACGTTGCAGGTGCAAAGGCGGAAAAGATTGTAAGCGTTGCTGTTTCTTATGGCTATGGTCCTTTAGACGAGCTGAAAATTGCAAAGCCCGACTATATTGTGCGGAGCGTGGAGGAACTGGAAAAGCTTCTTTTACGCGGAAGCGGCGGGGTGTCAGCACCACAGACGGAGACGCTGATGAGTAAAATCTGGTTTGTGCTGTTTCCTCTTTTAGCATATTTCTTTGTCCGTTCGCTTGGCTTCTACATCGGCAGCTTTCTGATAGCAAATCTGGCGGGCATGCTGCCAAGGGGACTTTCGGACAAGCTGGTCATCTGGGATGAAACGGGAGAGAATCTTTTAGGTGCGACAGGGAATGGCGCGGCGTTTATGCTGGCGGTTGCCTATCTGGTGGCGGCTTTTGTCACTTGGAAGTTTTTTGCAAAAGAGGATATTGGCAGCGTAGAGAAAGAAGTAAAGCTGAAACATGCGCGGCTGAAATCCCCATCTGCTTATGCGTGCATGGTGGTTGGCGTTTTGGGAATTGCCATTGGGTTAAATCTTCTGTTTGAAGTCGTTGGTATCACCAATGCATCGGAAAGCTTTAAGCAGGCAGCATCGGAGCAGTATTCTGCCGCTTTTCTGGTAGGGCTTTTGGTAAACGGTCTGATTGCGCCCTTTGCGGAGGAACTGATTTTCAGGGGTACTGTGTACAACCGCCTGAAGAAAAATCAGAAATACCCGATAGCGATTCTTGTCTCAGCATTGTGCTTCGGTATTTATCACTCCAACATCGTACAGGGCAGCTATGCGTTTTTGTTGGGCTGTGTGATTGCATGGCTGTATGAGAGCTTTGGACATTTCTATGTGCCTGTGGCAGCGCATATCCTGAGCAATGTGGCAGCCTACCTGCTTACCATGACGGGCGCTTTCGGGTTGCTGCTCGCAAACTGGTGGGTATGCATCATATTCCTGCTTGTCGGAGCGGCAGGGCTGTATATGTGCTTTAGAATGAGAAACGCAGCCGCCAAACTGGCAGCAGAAACCGAAGAGGCAGCCAGACAAAATATCTGACAACAGCGCATAAAACCGCAAAAAAACTGATTATCTGACAATTTAAAATAAAAAAAGTCTTTACAGATAATCCAGCATGGTGTATAGTTAATGCGACAAGTCGCAAAGGAGCGTACCTGCTAAGGGTTCCTTTGCGACTTTTTTTGTATTTACAGCAGTAAAAGAAAGGAGCACTCATGTTTGATGTAAAAAATAAACTTCCGGAGGCACCGCTTTACCGGCCGGAATTTGAACACGACAACTGTGGTATCGGTGCATGTGTCAACATTAAGGGTAAAAAGAGCCATGAAACGGTAGAGAATGCACTTCGTATCGTGGAAAACTTAGAACACAGGGCAGGAAAGGACGCGGAAGGCAAGACTGGAGACGGCGTCGGCATTCTGACGCAGATTCCCCATGGCTTTTTTGCGCGTGTTACAAAGCCTTTGGGCATTTCCCTTGGCGGGGAGAGAGAATACGGAGTCGGTATGTTCTTCTTCCCACAGGAGGAGCTTCGGAGAAATCAGGCAAAAAAGATGTTTGAAATTATCGTGGAGAAGGAAGGACTTGTGTTCCTCGGCTGGAGGGAGGTAGAAACTTATCCCAATGTGCTGGGGCACAAGGCGGTCGAATGTATGCCCTGCATTATGCAGGCTTTTATTAAGAAGCCTGCTGATGTGGAGAAGGGGCTTGCTTTTGACAGAAGGCTTTACATTGCGAGGAGGCTGTTTGAGCAGTCTACTGACGATACCTATGTAGTATCCCTTTCCAGCAGAACCATCGTGTATAAGGGCATGTTTCTGGTGGGACAGCTCCGCACCTTTTTTGCAGACTTGCAGAGTAAGGATTATGAATCGGCAATCGCGATTGTGCATTCACGTTTTTCTACCAACACCAATCCGAGCTGGGAGCGGGCGCATCCGAACCGGTTTATCGTACATAACGGAGAAATCAACACGATTCGCGGCAATGCGGACAAGATGCTGGCGCGTGAGGAAAATATGGAGTCGGTGCATCTGCGCGGACAGCTTCACAAAGTACTGCCGGCCATCAACAAGACCGGTTCCGACTCTGCCATGCTGGACAATACGCTGGAATTTCTGGTGATGAGTGGTATGGAGCTGCCCCTTGCAGTGATGATTACCATTCCGGAGCCGTGGGCAAACAACAAGACCATGTCCAAGACCAAAAAGGATTTTTATCAATATTATGCAACCATGATGGAGCCCTGGGACGGTCCTGCTTCCATTCTCTTTTCAGATGGAGACATCATGGGAGCTGTACTTGACCGGAACGGTCTGCGGCCTTCCCGCTACTTGATTACGGACGACGACCAGTTGATTCTTTCTTCGGAGGTGGGTGTACTGGAC
>CAMWLB010000444.1 GCA_947174985.1 uncultured Lachnospiraceae bacterium
CAGTATCGGCTGGGGGTGCATATTGCGGATGTGAGCAATTATGTGCAGGAAAATTCGGCGCTTGACAGGGAGGCAAAGGAGAGAGGAACCAGCGTGTATCTGACGGACAGGGTGATTCCCATGCTGCCCCATACGCTTTCCAACGGTATCTGTTCCCTGAATGAAGGGGAGGACAGGCTTGCGTTAAGCTGTCTTATGCAGATAGACAAAACCGGTAAGATTGTAAATTATGAACTGGCGGAGACCGTGATAAGGGTCAGCAGGCGCATGTCCTATACCGAAGTACAGAAGATATTGGAGGATAAGGATGAGTCGGCGGCTTATGCCGGCGCCCGTGTGGTGACCATATTCGAACTGATGGCGGAGCTTTCCGGTCTGCTGCGGACCAGAAGGATGAAAAGGGGCGCGATTGATTTTGATTTTCCGGAGAGCAAAATTATTTTGGACGCACAGGGACATCCGACGGAAATAAAGCCCTATGAAAGAACCACGGCGCATATGATTATTGAGGATTTTATGCTTGCGGCAAATGAAACCGTCGCGCAGCATTTTTACTGGCTGGAGGCGCCCTTTGTCTACCGCGTGCACGATAAGCCGGATGCGGAGAAAATCCAGAAGCTGAATGTTTTTATCAACAATCTGGGTTATTACATGAAAGCGGTTGGAAGAAAAGGGAAAAAGGTTTCCGATGAGGAAATTCATCCGGGTGAGATACAAAAGCTTCTGCACAAGATTGCCGGTACGCCGGAGGAGGCGCTGGTGAGCAGACTGACGCTGCGCAGCATGAAGCAGGCGCATTATAGCACGGAAAGCACGGGACATTTTGGGCTTGCAAGCCAGTTTTATTGTCACTTCACTTCGCCTATCCGCCGCTATCCGGATTTGCAGATACACCGCATTATCAAGGAGCAGCTCAGAGGCAGGCTGACGGCAGAGCGAATGGCACATTACAGGGAGATACTGGACGGTGTGGCAAAGCAGTCCTCCGATACGGAGCGTCGTGCGCAGGAGGCGGAGCGGGAGACTGACAAGCTCAAGAAAGCGGAGTATATGCAGGAGCGAATCGGACAGGAGTTTGACGGCGTGATTTCGGGAATCACCGCATGGGGCATGTATGTGGAACTGCCCAATACCGTGGAGGGCATGGTTCACGTATCCAAAATGCCGGGCGACTATTTTCATTACAATGAGAGCACCTATGAAATGGTGGGCGAGCGGACAGGACGTGTCTACAAGCTGGGCGAGCCGGTGCGGGTCAGAGTTGTGGAAGTGGAGATGCAGGTAAGGGCCATTGATTTTGAGTTGGTGGAGGAATTAGAGGATGAGCAGGGAAGCGCTGAAACTGGTGGCGAACAATAAGAAAGCATATCATGACTATTTTATAGAGGAAAAATACGAGGCGGGACTGGTGCTGCACGGCACGGAGGTCAAATCCATGCGCTTGGGAAAATGCAGCATCAAGGAGTCCTTTGTCAGAATTGAAAACAACGAGGTATGGGTGTATGGGATGCATATCAGCCCCTATGAAAAGGGCAATATTTATAACAGGGACCCGCTGCGTCCCAAAAAGCTTTTGATGCATAAGGCGCAGATTCGTAAGCTGGTAGGGCAGCTTGCCGAGAAAGGCTTTACCCTTGTGCCGTTGCAGGTTTATTTCAAGGACGGCAGGGCAAAGGTGGAGATTGGGCTTGCACGGGGCAAAAAGCTCTATGACAAGCGGCAGGACATTGCCAAAAAGGACCAGCGCAGGGAAGCGGAAAAAGAATTCAAAATCAGAAATCTCTGATTGACGAATACGGTACATTTGGTTACAATAATAGTGTAATGAAGGGCGAAAGGCATCATAATAAATAAGGGCTAGTCAAGGTTTCGACAGGGGTCTTGCAGCTGGAGAAGCTATCCGCAGGCGATGCGTCAAATCGCAAATTAAATATAAACGCTGAAGATAATTTAGCTCTCGCAGCCTAAGCTGCGGGTAATGCCGTTTTTTAGCGGCTGTCCGCTCCAAAGCACCCCCACTTTGGAATGCGGGCATCGACTATGGGGGAAACGGCATACGGTAAGCTTTGCCCGTATGGACGTATCATGAAGCTACCGAACATGGCAGGGTGTCAGTTACCGGCCATGGAAGGGAACACGCCAAAGTAAGTTTGGCAAAAAACAACTGACTATGATAGTAGAAGGACAGGGAATGGGCTTTTGGACACGGGTTCGACTCCCGTCTAGTCCATCATATGCCAAAACCTGTTGAAAAAGCTTCATTTGCTTTTTCGACAGGTTTTTGACATTTGTAGTAAATTCCATATAAAAACAATCCTTTAGGAGCAGTTATAATGAATGAATTTCTTGAATGGCTAAAAGAGAACAAAATCAGTATGAACGGTAAATATAAGGGAAAACGGTGGGGTTCGGTCAACAAATCGGAAGACGGTGATTGGCATATTCGTATATGCGTTCAATATGACGAGTATTTAGAACCCGTTTTATCAAATGAAACTGCTGCAATGCAGGAGTTTGTCAAAATGCGTACAGGGCATGAAGGATGTGGGAGATGTATAGACGGTAAATGTGCTTTTACCGGTTTTGATTTAGTAAATCCAACTGAAG
>CAMWLB010000445.1 GCA_947174985.1 uncultured Lachnospiraceae bacterium
CCTTGGAGTCGCCTCCACCGGACGTTATCCGGCATCCTGCCCTGCGAAGCCCGGACTTTCCTCAGCCGCAAAAGCAACCGCGATTATTTGTCCTACTTATTTTTCCGTATTGTAACACAAAAACATCTGCCTGCCAAGAGCATATAGCCATGAATTCAGCATGGATTTAAATCCTCTGTTACTGCAAAAGACATCCTTCTTCCATCTCTAAAATCACATCACATAAAACTTCAATATCCTCATGGTTGTGACTTGCCAAAAGAATGGTTTTTCCTTTTTCTTTTTCCTCTAAAAGATAATCGCGTATCCTTGCAATTCCGTTTTTATCCAACGCATTCATCGGCTCATCCAAAATATATAACTTTGGATTTCCCATAATTGCCTGTGCAATTCCCAGTCTTTGCCGCATACCAAGACTATAACTGCTCACTTTCTTATTCGCCGCATAGGCAATCCCTGCCAATTCCATACTATGAAGTATTTTCTCTTTTGTAACATCCCCCCTAAGCGCTGCAAGCTGTTTTAAATTTCGGTACCCTGAACAAGTCGGAATAAACCCGGGGATTTCAATTAAAAAGCCTGCATCCGGAGCAAACTCACAATCCTTTCCCAATTCCTTGCCATCTATCATAATTGTACCCTCCGTCGGTCTTATAAAACCGCAGATACATTTCATCAGCATGGTTTTTCCGCAGCCATTCGCCCCAACCAGCCCATATATAGTGCCGTCACCAAGCCTGTATTCAATATTTTTCAATATCTGCGCCTTACCAATTGTCAGACTGACATTAGAAATTTCTACCATTTATGCCTCCATGAGTCAAGTATAAAAAATAGTTTTTCACTTTAATAATTCCGTTCATCCTCCACATCAGAAAAGGAAATACCGCCCGCAAGCCAATATATCATTACTGCAAACAGGATTACCAAGACCATTCCAAGCAAATAAGAATATTTTAAAGGAAAAATTTCTTTTCTGAAATAATCCGTAAAATGCTGCGCCAATCCCGTATGTGCCGCCGGAAACAGCCATTTCCATTTTCCGAAAGCCAGTGCAGCCCCCGTTCCGGCTGCCACAAGCAGCGCGGCTGCTGCAACCCCATATTTTCGCAGGTGCAATACAAAAAACAAGGCAATCAGTTCACCCAGTAAAATTAAATATATCCAATTTAAAAGAAAAGAGTGGCACGCTGCAAGGCAGGGCGACATCTGCCTGAAAAGACTGCCCTCAATCAGTCCTGCGCCAAAGCTATCTGCATTTTGCGGAAACATGGAAACATAATCCGTCACAACACGACTCCACTGATTGCTGATATCTCCGTATGAAATGGAAAGTATACTACAAAAAAGCAGCCAGAACAGCAAATATATACCGCTGCTGCAAAAAACAAATTCTATCTGTCCTCGAATCCAATTCCGCCTTCCCGCGCAATAAATCACATTTTTCAAAAGACCGCTGCCCTTCATGAAATCACTCAGAAGGAATAGATAAAAACAAATGATCAACAATGCGATTCCTTTGTTATTGAGTACGGCAATAAATGCCTCCAAAAGATTGCTGTTCGCTCCCATTTCATGGCTCATACTTTTGTATGCGTCCAATACAGTCTGCTTCACAAAAATGGCAGGCAAAAGCAACAGAATCATTTTGCTGCTGCCAAACCATCTGCTTAATTCCATTGTGCACACCGTCAGGCTCTTTTTGAAGTTCGCTTTACTCACCCAAATCCCGCCTCCTTTTCATCATCAAAAGCCATAACGCCGCTGCTGCAAGCACAAGCAATCCTCGCAAGCCCAAACCCGGCCAGTCCATATTTTGCCCTGATGAAAAAATAATACGATCCGGATACATTTTTGAAATTCGTTCCAGTCCTGCAATCTCCTGCATCTCTGCCATCCGCAGACTTATCTGAAATAATACCTGCAAATATAGGTACCGGCACAAAAACGGAATACACAACAACACATATTTATCCTTTACCCATCCGGCAAAAGGATATATCCAGCCAATGGAAAAAGCGCCATAAAAAAACATACCTAAAGCCAGTCTCAGGCATAGCGCAGCCGCACCCGCTCCATCCGGAAGGCTATCTAAGCCATGAATAGAAATACCCGATAGCAAAACCACTATATAACATAAAAAACCCGCTACAGCCAGAAAACCGCCGCAAAGCAGTCCTGCAAATCCCTTTACCAAAACATACTTCCTTGTTCCTGCATAATAATTTGCAAAGCGGATATAGCCGCTCGTCCTCTCTGACGATACACGCATAACAAAGGGAAGAGAAATACATAAAGAAGCAAAGCAGCGAAACATACCGCCTGCCGCACCCGCCGAAAGCAGATACGAAAAAGGAAATTCCCTATCCGGCTTCCGGCCTGTAAAAAGCAGACCGCCTATGCTGTAACTTCTTCCAAAACTGTCCGTATAATATTCCGCACTCAAAAACAAAGCCACAAGTCCTGCCACCGCCAGATAAAACCATGGAGAACCCAACATATTTCCAAGCTCTGCGCCAATGCTTCTCAACAAACGCTTTTTCCTATTATTCCAGTTCAAGCCACACCTCTCCCGTCCTCATATCCACGTCAATATAATGC
>CAMWLB010000446.1 GCA_947174985.1 uncultured Lachnospiraceae bacterium
TTTCTATATAGACTTTTCCTGTGGCGTCCTATCCTGCTCTTCCAGGATATCGGACAGCCATTGTTTATATCTGTCCTTCACTTCCTTTGGCGCTGCAATTTTTGCACCGCTCCCCAGTCCGGCAAGCCAGCCGAAAAACTGACCGCTGACATGGCATTTTATCCGCACGCGGAATCTGCCGTCCGCCTGCTTCCTGATATCCGTGTCCCTGCCAAACCGATCCATCACCACACCAATCAGACGGTTTTCAAATTCCAGTGTGACCGTCTCTTCTTCGCCGCCGAACATACCGAAGGTCTGCTTGGTATATTCCGCAAGATTCAGCTTGTCAAACTGTTCCCTGCCCTCCCGCGCCTTATCCGTCAGCTCGGCATCACCCATTTTGTCCACACGGTAATGCTTTAAAAGCCCCGCTTCGCTGTCGTAAGCCGCCAGATAATAGTTTTCATCCTCCCAAATCAGCGCCCACGGGCTTACCAGATACTTTCTACCGTCTTTTTTGGGCTTTAACGCTTTGGACAGTTCCCACTCCAGATAGGTAAAAGAAATGCATACATTCTCCGCAATGGCTTTATATATGGTGTCCACATTGTAATAAATTCTTTCATTTTCCGTTTTGACGCGCCCCGCCACATATACCTGACGGTGAAGCTGCCCCGCCTGATGCCGGCTTGCCAGCTTTTCCAGCTTCTGAATCAGCTCCCTGCTCTTTTTGACGGTCATAAACCGCGAAGCCTGCACTGCATCCACCAAAAGCTTTAATTCTGCCAGTTCGAAATCCCTGCTCGCCAGATAGTAGCCGCTCCCCGTCCTGCCCTTTTTTTGTATAATATCATAGCCAAACGAAATCAGACACTCCATATCGTCGTATATACTCTTTCTTTCCGCTCTGATATCTTCCTTCGCCAGCCGTTCAATAATTTCCTGCGTGCTTAACACATGCTCCTCATCCGTATTTTCTTCCAATATCCTTAAAATATGAAAAAGCTTCAGCTTCTGATTTGCCGATTTTGCCATTTATCCCTCCACAATTGCAATGACCTCTTTTAAGTTCCGTATGATAAAATCCGTCTCCACCTCCGTGGTATTAATCTGGTCGGTTGGATTGTACCAGCAGGTCGCAATGCCCGCATTGTTTCCTCCTCGCATATCACTGCTCAGGGAATCTCCCACAATCAGGACGCGGCTCCTTGCCACCTCCGGCATCGTCTCCAAAACACGGTCAAAAAAGAGGCGCTGGGGTTTCGGTGCGCCAAGCTGCTCGGAAATAAAAATATTTTCCATAATTTCAAAAAAGCCTGAAAGCTTCAATTTGGATAGCTGCGGAGCCGTTACCCCGTTTGTCACTACAAACTGCCGGCACTTTCCCTGCAGTGCCTTACAAATCTGCAGCGAATCATCCCGATACCGGTAAATCTGTCCCAGCCCGCTTTCATAATAATCCCGAAACTCGTCCACATTTTCACAGACAATATCATATTCTGCAAACCAGTCGAGAAAACGTCCTGTAAGGAGCTGCTGTTTTGTGACCTCTCCCTTTTCCAGCCGCTTCCACCACCCTTCGTTGATGGCAGCATAGCGGGTATTCATTTCCTCCGTCACGGTTACACCCAGTTTTTCCGCCGCCTTTATCAAGGACATTTTCTGTGAATAGGGAAAATCCAGAAGGGTATCGTCCACATCCCAGAGTATGACATCATAACGCATAGTTTTTCCTTTCCCGCAAAGCGAAAAAGTGCCGTTTGCACGGCACCTTAAAACATTTTTTCTTCCGCTTTTACTGCGCTTCGTCCACAGTTTTGGTTTCCTCTGACAGATTTTTCTTTTTCCGCAGGGTAATCCCTACAAAAATGCCCGTTCCGGCAATCGCTGCCATCACAACAAATAAAAGCAGATAACTAAAAAATGAATTCACAAACGCTATCATATGAAACCTCCATCTTAAGTCTTTTACTTTTTAAATTTCTATCAAACCTTACTAACAGTATACCAAGTCACCGCCGTCGTCGTCAAGCAGTATATCGCCGTCGGCTGCGGTTGTCGCCAGTTTGTCACAGCGCTCGTTTTCCGGATGCCCGTCATGTCCTTTTACCCACTCAAAACACAGCTCATGCGGATTCGCGGCCTTTAAAAGCCGCTGCCAGAGCTCCACATTCTTGACCGGTTTTTTTGTGCTGGTTTTCCAGTTATTTTTCAGCCAGCCTTCTATCCAGTGCTGGTTAAAGGCATCCGTCACATATTTGGAATCGGAAACCACAACCACCTCGCAGGGCCGGTTTAACGCCTCAAGACCTATAATAACTGCCATCAGCTCCATGCGGTTATTGGTTGTCTTTTTGTATCCCGCACTGAACTCCCTCTCATGCAAAACACCTTTTGTATCCACATACTGTAAAATGGCTCCATAGCCGCCCGGTCCGTCGGGATTTCCCCTTGCCGCACCGTCCGTATACAGCTTCACCTTCATTTTTGTACCATGCCTTTCTTCTTTGCCGCCTGTACCGCCTTACTGTACCGGCTATGACCACTTTCCTGCTTCCAAAAAAATCTCCGCACGCCGCTCCGCATTTTCAATGATTTCCTTCTGATAACCCATCAC
>CAMWLB010000447.1 GCA_947174985.1 uncultured Lachnospiraceae bacterium
ATGCTGCTCTATATGATGGTGCCGATGGTTACACCGTTGGATTCCGGCTTGATGAACGTGGTTCTGTGCTTTGCGGTTGGCATACTGATTTGTGTTGGCTTCGGTGTGGCAAGTTGTCAGGTACTGAAAAAGACAAGTTTGGTATAAGCGCGGTAGAATTAATATTTCAGAAATAAAGTTTTAAACATTATGTAAATAGTGAGTTGCTATTCTTGTATCATCAAATGAAATCAAACATTCAAAAAGGAGAATAAAATTATGGCAAAGTCAAAGTTGGTAAAGGCTAACGAAAAAATTGCTGACGCTGTTGTGGGTGGTTACAAAAAAATCGAGGATGGTGTTGTCGGCACATATAAAAAAGTTGAGGACGCATTTGTAGACAAATTCCTGACTCATGAGGGCGAATCTGTGGAGGATGCTAAGAAGCGCCTTTCAGAAGAACAGGCCGCCCGTGAGCAATCTAAAAAAGAAACTGCTGAAAAGCGCACCACTGCTCATCCTGCCGGTATTGGCGGAACAGATATTGGCAAGGCAAGTGTAGAGGTAAGTCGAGAAATCGGCAGAGCCAGCGTTGAAGCGAGCAAGAACGCCGGTAAACATTAAGAGATGTTTCAACAAAATGATCGACCCGTACCGCTATCATGCTGTGCGGGTCAAAATTTTTCTGAAAAAATTTCAAAATTGCGAAAACGCAAACAAAACTTTAACATTTGGATGCTATAATAAGAAAAACAGATGTATGGAGGTTTGCTTTATGTTTAGGATATTGATTGTGGAGGACGACAAAGACTTAAACCGCACTGTCTGTTCCTTTCTTAACGGGAGCGGTTATGAGGCGGTGGGGTGTTTCGACGCAAACGAAGCCTATGACGCCATGTATGGGAACACATTTGACCTAATTGTTTCCGACATTATGATGCCCGGAATCGACGGCTATGAATTTGCAAAAACAGTTCGCTCCCTGAATGAGGATATCCCAATTCTCTTTATGACAGCGCGGGACGATTTTGCTTCCAAACAGAAAGGCTACCGCATAGGGATTGATGATTATATGGTAAAGCCTATTGATCTCGAAGAGCTTTTTCTGCGGATCGGCGCGCTTCTGCGCCGGGCAAAGATTGCCACTTCCCATAAGCTGGTGGTTGGCAGGCTGGTGCTGGACATGGACGAGCGCACGGCGGTCTATGACGGGGAAGAAATTTCCCTGACGGCCCGGGAGTTTAATATCATCTACAAGTTGCTGTCCTATCCCGGCAAAACTTTCACCCGCACCCAGCTTATGGATGAATTTTGGGATGCGGAGACCAATACTGCGCCGAGAGCGGTGGATGTGTATATGACAAAACTGCGCGGAAAATTTGAGGACTGTGACGAATTTGAACTGAAAACTGTCCACGGTCTCGGCTACAAGGCGGTGGTGAAATGAGCGGGGAAAATCGTGTGCGGCGGCAGAAACGGATACTTGCCGCCTTGCGCCGTTATGTTGTGTTCTTTTTTCTGATCGCATTCGTTATCACCTGCTGTATGCTCCTGTTCCTATATTCCATGCAAAGCACCATGGAGATCAGTTACTCGGAAATAGGCGTCCGCTATGCAGCAGTTTTGACTATGGGGAATGTTTTGCTGCTTAGTCTGCTCTGCACGGTGATCGACGCCCTGCGGCGGCGGTTCATGGTGGAACGCCCTGTACGTCGGATCGTAGAAGGTGCGGAAAAACTCATGCGGGGAGACCTCTCCACCCGTATAGAACCCTTTCACGGGATTGACAGCGAATCGGAATTTAACATTATTATCGACTACTTTAACCGCATGGCGAAGGAGCTTCAAGGGCTTGAAACCCTGCGGACAGATTTTATTGCCAATGTGTCTCACGAGTTGAAGACACCATTGGCTGTCATGCAAAACTACAGTACAATGCTCCAAAGCCCAAATCTGTCTGAGGAGCAGCGACTCGAGTATGCAAAGGCCGTCACGGAGTCCTCCCGCCGTCTTGCCAGCCTCATCACCAATATTTTGAAACTGAACCGGCTGGAAAATCAGCAGATCTATCCGGCGGCGAAGAAGTATAATCTTGGTGAGCAGCTTGCCGAGTGTTTGTTGAATTTTGAAAGTAATTGGGAGAAAAAAAAGATCGAGATTGAAACGGATATTGAGGAAGAAGTATTCGTGGAATCGGACGACGAGCTTTTGTCCCTTGCCTGGAATAATCTTTTCTCCAATGCGTTGAAATTCACCGAGCCGGGCGGAACGGTGTCCGTATCGTTGAAAACAGACGATGCGTTTGCAGCCGTCCGGGTAGCGGATACAGGCTGCGGCATCTCGCCGGAAACAGGCAGGCACATCTTTGAGAAATTTTATCAGGGCGACACTTCTCATGCCACTCAGGGCAACGGACTGGGGCTTGCGCTGGTTAAACGCGTGGTAGACATTGTAGGAGGAGACATTTTCGTGGAGAGCGAAGTGGGTAAAGGCAGCATCTTTACCGTAAAAATCAGGAGGAGGGGAAATGAGCAAGCTGAAAGCAATTCTTAAAAAGTTATTTTTCCTGCCGCCGCTGCCGACGGTGCTTTTGGCGCTTCTGGGTTATGGGTTCGTGAT
>CAMWLB010000448.1 GCA_947174985.1 uncultured Lachnospiraceae bacterium
AATGGAAGAAGCGGAAGCCGGTTCGCGTTCCCTGAAAAATGAAGAACAGGAAATTGAAAAGCAGATATTGGATATCAAGGGCAGCAAGGAGGAAATCAGGCGAGAACTGGAAGAGTCTGAAAAGCAGGAAAAATCAGCAGAGAAACAGATTGCAGACTGTCAGAAGGAGCTTGATGGGCGCAGGGAGGAAGAAACTGAAAGCGCAGCCAAAGTGTCGGAGTGGGACATGAAGGTGGAAAAAATGCTGCAAATGCAAGGGTTCCAACAGCAGAACGTGGATCGTATCAGCGGTGAAATTAAGCGGTTTGAGGCGGAGCTTGTTGAAATAGAGGGCGGTCTTTCGGACAATTTCCGCAATGTGGAGGAAAAGACAAAAAATATTTCGGAAATTGAAAAGACAATTGCTGCTTCCCACACGACGCAGGAACAGTCCAAACAGGAACTTTCCGACAATATTGCCAGAAAGGAAGAACTCTCCGCAAAGCAGAAGAATTTCTTTGCGGAAAGAGAAGCACTTGCTGAACAGATGAACTCTCTTGACAAAGAGGTGTACCGTCTGAACTCCCAGAAGGAAAAATTTGAGGAGGCGATGGAAACCCAGATAAACTACATGTGGGATGAGTATGAAATTACGCTGTCCGATGCCGCTTCCATCCGCAATGAGGAGATGACGGATCTTTCAGCCATGAAGCGGGAAATCACTTCTTTAAAGGAGCAGATTAAGAAACTGGGAGATGTCAATGTCAACGCCATCGAGGACTATAAAAACCTGATGGATCGTTACTCATTTTTAAAGAATAAGCATGATTATTTGTTAGAGGCAGAGAAGACCTTAGAGGGTATTATCACGGAGCTGGATACAGCCATGCGCAAGCAGTTCCATGAAAAATTCGGTGAGATAAACAGAGAGTTTGATAAGGTATTCAAGGAACTGTTTGGCGGTGGCAAGGGAAGCCTTGAACTGATGGAAGACGAGGATATTTTAGAGGCAGGCATCCGCATTATCGCCCAGCCGCCCGGAAAGAAGCTGCAGAATATGATGCAGCTGTCCGGCGGGGAAAAAGCGCTTACCGCCATTGCGCTGCTCTTTGCCATTCAAAACCTGAAGCCGTCGCCTTTCTGTCTTTTAGACGAAATCGAGGCGGCGCTGGACGAGTCCAACGTAGGGCGTTTTGCCAAGTATTTACATAAGCTCACGAAAAACACGCAGTTTATTGTCATTACCCATAGGAGGGGCACCATGGAAAAGGCTGACCGGCTTTACGGCATCACCATGCAGGAAAAAGGTGTGTCTGCGCTTGTGAGTGTCAATTTGATAGATAAGGATTTGGATGATTAGAAGGAGGTTATTTTGAGCGAGGAAAAGAAAGGCTTTTTTGCCAGACTGAAATCCGGTCTGCAAAAGACCAGAGACAATATCGTCCGCGGAATTGATTCCGTATTCAGCGGATTTTCAGCAATCGATGAAGATTTTTATGAGGAACTGGAAGAAATACTCATCATGGGAGATATCGGCGTCAACGCTACCATGCAGATTGTGGAGCGGCTGAAAGCGCAGGTAAAGGAGCAGCATATCAAGGAGCCTTCTGAGTGCAAGAAACTGCTGATTGAGAGCATAAAGGAGCAGATGCAGGTGGGAGAGACTGCGTATGATTTTGAAAAGGAGCAGTCGGTCATTATGGTCATTGGCGTCAACGGCGTGGGCAAGACCACCTCGGTAGGCAAGCTGGCGGGCAAGCTGAAGGAGAACGGCAGGCGTGTGCTGATAGCGGCGGCGGATACCTTCAGGGCGGCGGCAGGCGAACAGCTCAGAGAGTGGGCTGACAGGGCTGGCGTCGATATGATTGGCGGCAGCGAAGGCTCTGATCCGGCAAGCGTGGTATTTGATGCGGTTTCAGCAGCAAAGGCGCGCAGGGCGGATGTGCTGCTGATTGATACGGCCGGCAGGCTGCATAACAAAAAGAATCTGATGGAAGAGTTGAAAAAGATGAACCGCATCATCGACAGGGAATATCCAGATACCCACAGGGAAAACCTGATTGTGCTGGACGGCACCACCGGACAGAATGCGCTTGCGCAGGCGAGGGAGTTTGGTTCCGTGGCGGAACTGACGGGAATCATACTGACTAAAATGGACGGCACAGCCAAGGGCGGCATTGCGGTGGCAATCCAGTCAGAGTTGAATGTGCCGGTGAAATATATTGGCGTGGGAGAAACCATAGAAGATTTACAGAAGTTTAACGCAGAGGAATTTGTGAACGCCCTGTTTGATATACCAGAGAGCGTTTCTGAGTAAAGAGAGGCAAAAAGATGGAAGAAAAAATGTTGACACTGGAAAAATTTGAGGAGGCTTCCGAAGTCGTAAAGCGGGTTACTTTGGAAACCAAGCTGGTCTACAGCGATTATCTGAGCGCCCAGACAGGAAACAAGGTTTACCTGAAACCTGAAAACATGCAGTTTACAGGTGCCTACAAACTTCGTGGGGAGTACTATAAATTAAGCACCATGAAGCAGGAAGAACGGGAAAAAGGGTTAATTACTGCGTCCGCCGGAAACCATGCCCAGGGGGTAGCCTATGCGGCGAAA
>CAMWLB010000449.1 GCA_947174985.1 uncultured Lachnospiraceae bacterium
TGTAAAGATACGCACCATCATGGCAGCAGATAACCCTGTCCGCCGCGTTCTCGAGGCGGATTTCATTTACCGTTTCGCTGTCTTTTATTTTCAGACGGTAAAGAATGTAGCCATAATTCTGATTGACATCTTCCATGGTCAGCGGATAGGGAGAATGGACAGGCTCAGAAATTTTCTCTATCACGGAAAACAAGTCGGCTTTCCCTGTACATTGAATTTCACCATAGGCTTTCCGGCTGATTTTGGTCGTCAGGGGAATTTCCTGAAAGTCTCTGTATTTTGCAATAATTGCTTTGAAACAATTATATTTTTTGGTAATCCGTCCGTCCTCGGTGAGCGGCGCATCATAGTCGTAGGAGGTGACGTCCGCTGTGAGGTTTCCGCTGTTTCTGCCGCTCATAAAACCAAAATTTGTGCCGCCTTCGAACATGTAAAAATTGAGGTTGCCACGTTTTAAAAGCTCCTCCAGCTCAGCAGAGGCTTTTTCAGGAGAGGTGGTGTGATGAGTTTCACCCCAGGCGTCAAACCAGCCATTCCAAAATTCCATGCACATCAGGGGCTTATCTTCACCAATAAATTTTTTCATCTGCGCGAATTGCCATTCTGCACCAGAACCAAAATTTCCAGTGGGCAGTGCGCTCTCAATCATTCCCGATTTAAAAATCGGCTCGCTCCATGGACCGTCCGAGGTCACAAAGGGAACGGTTATGCCGAGCTTACGCATGGTATCTCTGAGAAAAGCAAGATAAGCCGTGTCATTGCCATAATAGCCATACTCATTTTCAATCTGTATTAAAATAATATTTCCGCCCCTGTCAATCTGATAAGGCGCAAGCTTTGGTATCAGCACATTGTAGTACTCCCGCACCGCTTCAAGATATGGCGTGTAGGAGCAGCGGAGCCGCATATTTTTGTCTTTGAGCAGCCATGCAGGAAGCCCGCCAAACTCCCATTCTGCGCAGATATATGGCGAGGGACGAAGAATGATATGGAGCCCAAGCTCTGTCGCTGTTTCGATGAATTGGCATATATTTCTCATGCCATCCCACAAAAAACGGCCTTTGTCCGGCTCGTGAAAGTTCCAAGGAATATATGTTTCTACTGTGTTGCAACCCATGTTGACCAGTTTTTCAAGACGGTCCCGCCAGTACTCGGGAACGATTCTGAAGTAGTGAACTGCCCCCGAAATAATCTGAAAGGGACTTCCGTTAAGATAAAATTGTTCTTTGATTTCAAACATAAAGCGCCTCCTGTTTTTATATATAAAGCATTGTCAAGCTGTCTCAAGGCTGTGAAATGTCCGGATATCTATATAATAAACTGATATTGCCGGATATGCAATGGAATGACAATATTTCGTACAGGTGGGGCGCATAACCCTTTGCAATGCTTCATACAATGTAAAAAAGTGTTCTGAGGGGATTTCTTTTGAAAGATTATATTGAAGAGCGTGCTATTAATATTGCAAATTATATTATTGAATGTAACGCAACGGTAAGACAGACGGCAAAAGCATTCGGAGTAAGTAAAAGCACGGTACATAAAGACGTAACAGACCGCCTTATGCAGATTAATCCCACGCTTGCAAAACAAGCCAGATGCGTATTGGATGTAAACAAATCAGAGCGGCACATCAGGGGCGGACTGGCAACCAAGGAAAAATATTTACACCAGCAGAAAATAGGAATTTAGCAATAGACAATTTGGTGTTACCTGCCATTTCAGACAGTAAAAGGCTGCGGTTGCATGGCATTTTCTGGGACTCAGACCGGAAAATGCCGGTAAGCTTCAGCAAAATATATCGCGTTCGAAATATACAGTTGTTTTTGCTTCAAGATTCTTTTGACAAGCAGTAAGGTTATCCTTATAATAAAAAGCAGAAAAAGTTACAGGCATTGCCAAAGAATGAGACAGGAGAGGCGCGAGATGGATAAAGAATTGGTGGTTGTGATTGATTTTGGTGGTCAGTATAACCAGTTGGTGGCAAGACGTGTCAGGGAATGTAATGTATATTGTGAAATTTATTCCTATAAGTACGATTTGGACAAGATTAAGCAGATGCAGTCCAAAGGAATTATTTTGACGGGAGGTCCCAACAGCTGCTATGAAGAAGGAGCTGCCACATGTTCCAAAGAGCTGTTTGAGTTAGGAATTCCTGTTTTGGGACTTTGCTACGGCGCACAAGTTATGTCGCTCGTACTGGGCGGCAAGGTTGAACGTGCTGCGGTCAGGGAATATGGAAAAACAGAAGTAAATGTGGACAACTCTTCCGCGCTTTTTCAAGATGTTTCACCCAATACAATTTGCTGGATGAGCCACTTTGACTATATTTCCCGGATGGCGCCCGGCTTCAGGGCGGTAGCAACGACCGCAAACTGCCCGGTGGCGGCGGCTGAATGTGCGGAGAAGCAACTCTATGCAATACAGTTCCATCCAGAGGTTCTGCACACACAGGAAGGCTCCAAGATGCTGTACAATTTTGTCCGCAATATCTGCGGCTGCCGTGGCGATTGGAGAATGGACGCCTTTGTAGACGAAACGATTGAAAATATCCGCAGACAGGTTGGAAGCGGCAAG
>CAMWLB010000450.1 GCA_947174985.1 uncultured Lachnospiraceae bacterium
TAAAGTGCGTAAGTTTTGTTACCGGTAACTTACACACTTTATATTACATTCTCTAAGAGCAGCCCGGCGCAGTCGGAAAAGCCGAGCTGGTAGGCAAGCTCCCCATAATGCAATCCGCTAGCGATATGTTCGCTGGCATTACCGGTCTAGGAGCAGTTTCGTTTCCTTCGGCAGTTGCAGGGCATCCAGCTTATTGGAATGCACGTTCCCTCTGAACTGCTGCCTATCTGTCCTCATTGCGGTAAGCCGATGACAATGAATCTGCGCTCTGATAATCGTTTTGTGGAGGAGGAAGGCTGGCATTTGGCGGCGGAGCGGTATGAGAATTTTCTGCGCACAAGAAAAAAATCTATGTGTGCTGTTTCTGGAGTTAGGCGTGGGTTATAATACCCCGTCTATTATCAAGTATCCGTTTGGGCAAATGACAGTTAAAAATCCCAAGGCCACATATGCCTGCATAAATTATGGAGAAGCAGTCTGTCCGAAGGAAATTTTGTGGGTTTGCTATTCATCACCTTCCAGCTCCCGCAGGGATTTTGAGAGCATTGTATTGAAAATGCCTTTTATGTTGCGCAGCAGGTCGTTATACCCCGTTGTGCCGTTTGCTGTCAATGAACACAATATTGGAAGTTTCCATTTTCCGCCGATTATAGTCATCTCTTTTTCAGTAATTGACGTGTGCTTTTTTCTTGCGTATAATTTTAGTAGATAAGAAATCCGTTGTAAAGAAATGATTAAGAGCAATAAAAATACTATGACTGCGGGAAGATAATGGAAAACATTACAGAACTGGTACGTCGCCGGAGGAGTGTCCGGACATTTAATGGTAAAGAAGTCAATGAGGATGACAGGAAGAAGTTGGCTTTGTTTATGGGGTTCCACGTATGCCGCATATGGAGGAAGCTTTTGGATATTCTTTTGAGAGGTTCGTGTTATATGCACAATCTATTGGGATTGGCACGGTTTGGATTGGCGGCACTATGGACCATTCCGCTTTTGAGCGTGTGATGGTATTGGAGCAGAATGAAATGATGCCCTGTGCCATTTTACCCTTGCAGCAAATGAAAATGCCATAAATATTTGTTTTAGCGTGAATGATCCGGGGATTACGGCAGAGGCCGGCATGGAACATATTGCATCGTATCTGCTCCTACAGTAGAAACATCATTAAGAACAGGAGGATTTTTGAATGAGTAAGGTTTTAGTTGCGTATTTTTCGGCAAGCGGTGTAACAAGAAAAGTTGCGGCAGAGATAGCAAAAGCAGAGCAGGCGGATCTGTTTGAAATTCTGCCGGAGGTTCCGTATAGTGCGGAAGATCTCGATTGGACGGATAAGCAGTCCAGAAGCACGCTGGAGATGCAGGATTCCGGCTGCCGTCCGCCGATTGCCAGGCAGGTGGAAAACATGGCACAGTACGACATTGTATTTATCGGTTTCCCTGTCTGGTGGGGCAGAGAGCCGAGTGTGGTTGATACATTTTTAGATGCCCATGACTTCACAGGTAAGACAATCGTACCGTTCTGCACTTCCGGCGGAAGCGGAATCGGTGAAACCGCAAAACGGATGCAGGAGATTGTCGGGGCATCAGCAGTAGTAAGAGAAGGGACACGGCTGGGTGGGAAGGTTTCTGAAGCCGATTTAGCAATATGGACATCTGCTCTTGGCTTATAAACCACATGGTGTGGCAGTAAATTATGTATGAAAATTCAGGAGGAAGGCAGATATGAAATACAGACTTGACCGATACGGTAATCAGATTTCACAGTTAGGTTATGGCTGCATGAGATTCAGCAGAAAAGGGAATGCCATTGACTACGAAAAGGCGGAGAAGGAAGTCCTTCTTGCTATCGAAAAAGGTGTCAATTATTTTGATACTGCTTACATTTATCCTGGCAGTGAGGAATGCCTCGGCCGGATACTGGATGAAAACAAATGTCGTGACAAGGTCTATATTGCTACCAAGCTTCCGCAGTATATCATGCGTTCCTCTGGGGCAATTGATAAAACTTTTAACGAGGAGCTTTCCCGTCTCCGCACAGACCATATTGACTACTACCTGATGCATATGTTTACAGATTATGCGGAATGGGAGCATCTGAAGGATCTGGGTATTGAGGACTGGATCGAACGGCAGAAAACAGAAGGCCGTATCCGTAACATCGGTTTTTCCTACCACGGTGATACGGAAATGTTCCTGAGAATTCTGGATGCTTATGACTGGGACTTCTGTCAGATACAGTATAACTATCTGGATGAGCATACCCAGGCAGGAAAGAGAGGTCTTCAGGCAGCGGCGGAGAAAGGGATTCCGGTTATTATTATGGAACCTCTTCGCGGCGGTAAACTGGTCAATCTTCCGGATAAAGCAAAGGAGGAGCTTGCCTCTGACAGCAAGGGCTATACGCCCGCTGAACTGGGGCTGCGCTGGCTGTGGAATCAGCAGGAAGTCACCAATGCCATTAAGTTAAGAAAAAGATATTGTTTATAGTTGAATACTATAAACAATATCTTTTTTATGAAAAACACTTGACAAATATATAAAAATCTGCGGCGAAGCCCCTTAAATATACATT
>CAMWLB010000451.1 GCA_947174985.1 uncultured Lachnospiraceae bacterium
GATTTCCTGACATTCCGCCCCTTTTTTCTCCCACTCTTCCTTTGTCCAGCCAAAAAAAGGCGGCAGTATAATCTGATGTGCTTTTAAAAGCGCTTCCGTTTCCATTATCACTTGATTAATGCGTGAACGTTTCATGTTAATCCCTGTCCTTTCCTGTTTTCACATCTTTTTTTGATGAGAAGGCTCTGCACCTCAAAGGGATGGAAGCTGATTTGGGCGCCGTCCTCCGTCTTCACAAAGTCCTTCTGTTCTGCAAGCGGCTCCTCCAACAAATTGACCAGTCCTTCTGCCTCAAACCCATGCAGTTTGATTTTTGCCTTTGTGCATCCGCCCTTCGCCTCATAGAAGCGCAGAATGTAACCGTTTCCGTCTTCCGCCGCCTTCACCGTCTCCAGTACCGCGCTGCTGTTCTCCTCCATGGAGAAGAAGGATAAGGCTTTGCCGTCCTCCGCCCTGCCAATGTTTTTGGCGTTTTCGGTCAGCCTGCTGCACAAAAGCTTCTCATTTAAGCAGTATCCCTCCCGTATAACGCCGCCCTCCCAGGGTCCTCCCGCATGGGGATAAACCGAATAGGTAAAACTGTGCCAGCCGTAATCACCTTTTTCACAGGGACAGTTCTGACTCCGCAGCAAGCACAAATCCAAAACCCTGTCCCACACCTTATAGCCGTATTTACAGTCACTTAAAAGCGCCAATCCGCCGCTTGCATCGCTGATATCCACCCATTTGTGGGCGCACACCTCAAACTTTGCCTCATCCCAGCTTGTGTTTTTGTGGGTCGGTCTGCCGATATGTCCGAACTGGATGCCGCACTGTGCCTCGCCTGCCTCCACCGCCGTATGCCATGCGGTTCTGAGCATGTAATACTCCTCCCGCCAGTCTGCACCGGTCTGGAAATCTATCCTTGCAGAAAACGGCATGAGCGAAACCGTCTGGGTAATCCGTGATTTTTTTCCGACGGTATAGGACAGATGCATTTTCTGGCATACGCCCTCCACCGTCTTGTACATCCTTACCAGCCGCGCCCGCTCTGGCGTGCTCTTCAAATAATCCTTGTTGATGTCCCAGTGTGTCAGTTCATCGGGATAGAGGTTTAATACATTTCCCTCGCATCCCTCTGCCAGAAGCTCTCTGCCCGCCTTTTTGTCAAAAAGACTTACGACGGTTCCTGTATCGGAAAATTCTGCCCTGACAAATGCATTTTCCAGCACATTTCCCTCTGCCTCCTGCACCGAAAAATCCGACGCCTGCGACCAGTCTACCGTGCGGATTTCGTAGGGCGCCAGCGTGAGCAGCATTTCCTTTCCGTTCCGCTCTATCCGCTCCGTCCGCGTAAAGGAAACCGGATTGATGACACAGAGCAGTTCTCCTTTTCTCCCCTGTGCCAAAAGCCCGCCAAGTGCATCCTGTGCCAGTTTTACGTGCTCCTTCGCCGCAAGGTACAGCTCTGCATATCTTGCCTGCGTTTCCTCGTATACCTTTTTGATGGCGGAGCCCGGCAGACAGTCGTGGAACTGGTACAGCAGCACATCCTGCCAGCACTCCTTCAACCATTCTGCCGGATAGGGAATCCCGCAGAACACCTCAGCCAGCACCGATACAAACTCAAGCTCATGCAGGATATTCTCCATCTGGCGGTTCCATTTTTTCTGCCGTGCCAGCGAAGTATAGGTACCCTGATGTCTTTCAAAATAAAGCTCTCCGTGCCATTCCCTATAGTTGTCCGCATCCTTTGCTATCCGGTCAAAGAAATCAGACACAAACTCGTCCCGAAAGGGCGGGCAGCCTTTTAAATCCCTTGTCCGCTTCCTTCTCTCCATATGCTCGTAGCCCGGGCCGCCTCCGCCGTCGCCCAGCCCGTAGAGCATAAGTCCCTCCGGACAAACATCCTTGTCCGTGTTGTGATACTCCCCGTAAATCGCCATCTGCGGCACCGCCGCGCTGGTATAGCTGTTTTCGGGCAGCATATGGGTCAGCACCCTGCTGCCATCCAGCCCGTACCACCAGAAGGTATAGCGGGGAAACCGGTTCGTATCATTCATGGACAGCTTGTTGGTCGTAAAGTACGGAACATCGCTTTTGACAAAAAGCTGCGGCAGCGCTGCGCTGTAGCCAAACACATCCGGCAGGAAGCCTACCTTCATGTCAAAACCAAATTCTTCCCTGAAAAACCGCTTGCCGTAGAGAAGCTGCCTTACAAGGGATTCGCCCGAGGGCAGATTGGTATCGCACTCGATGTAAAATGCACCGACCACCTCCAGCCGACTCTCCTTGATGCGGGCTTTCAGCCTCTCGTACAGGGCAGGATATTTTTCCTTCATCCAGAAATAGACGGGCGCCTGACTTAATACAAATTTGTAATCCGGAAAACGGTCCATCATCTTCATGACAGTAGAAAGTGTTCTGGCGCATTTGCGGTAGGTTTCCCTCTCCGTCCACAAAAACAGCAAATCTAAATGAGAATGTCCGATGGCAGAATAGGTCATGGCGGGCGCCTAATTTCTGCGGGAAATAATCTTTGACAGAATTTCTCTCAACTGTTTCAGCGCCTCGGGCTCTA
>CAMWLB010000452.1 GCA_947174985.1 uncultured Lachnospiraceae bacterium
AGATAAATATGACGGCAAACTGTCTTTTTATGGAATGTTTCATAAATATAATATGCCTTTCAAACAACTTCCTCGAATTTGTAGCCCATGCCCCAGATGGTCTTTATCATTTCACCCTTTTCCCCCATTTTACTGCGAAGCTTTTTCACATGGGTGTCTATCGTCCTTGCATCCCCAAAATAGTCGTAATTCCACACATTATTCAGAATTTTTTCCCGTGACAGGGCAATCCCCCTATTTTCCATAAAATAAGTGAGCAGTTCAAATTCCTTGTAGCTCAGCTCAATATCCCTGCCGTCAATTTTTACCATGTGGGCATCCTTATTAACCTCGATGCCGCCGGCCTTCATAACACCGGCATGCGCCCCCTGGTTGGTTCTCCTTAAGATAGCCTCTATGCGCGCCACAAGAATTTTGGGGCTGAAAGGCTTGCTGATATATTCGTCCACCCCAAGCTCAAAGCCCTGCAGCTCGTCTCTCTCGTCGCTCTTTGCCGTCAGCATAATAATCGGCACTTTGGAATAAGACCTGATTTCTCTGCACACCTGAAAGCCATCCATCTTAGGCATCATAACGTCCAGCACCACCAGCGCAATGTCCTTCTGTGCGAAAAAAATATCGACTGCCTGTACGCCGTCCTCTGCTTCTATCACATCATAGTTGCTCTTTAACAGGAAATCCTTCACAAGCTTGCGCATCCTGCTCTCATCATCCACTACCAGTACCTTTAATTTGTCCATAGCCGTATCCTTTCCGTGGCTGTAAATTGTACTATTTTATCTACATTACCACAAAAATATGTACAATTTGTGAAACGGCTACCAATTCTCAATATTAAGTTCTTTTTCCTTTTCCCTGACTACCTGCTCCCTCTCCCGAAGCTCCTGCTCCCATGCGGCATAGCGGTTCACCAGATTTTTTTCATAGTTTAATATGTTGGGATTGTCGCTTTTCAGCGTAATCATAAACATGGCAGCAACTGCCAGCGCCAGAATCAGGTTTGCTATCAGGGAAACCACCGGCCAGTGCGCCTTTTTCTCTTCCTCTGCCTTCACATGCTGCCTTGCCGGAGAATAACTCTGCCGCATCCGCATATTGTAGGTAGTAAACAGCACCACCGGCGGCACTTCCTCTTCCTCTATCTGTCCGCTCTGCAAAAGCTGCTCCCGCATCGATTTCAGGAAATCATGTCCCACTGGCGTCTTGAATATGCGCTCCGCAAGCGCCTTTTTATATATCCGCAGCACGCTCTCCGTTGAACTGTAGTTGATATGCTGCTTCAGATACTCTATTTTTTTCTTTTCCTGCCTTGCAAGCTCTGCATCCTCTTCATTCATAAAAAGGTAGCCTTCTACCATTCTTTCTGTATGTTCATAATCCATGGTTTTCTCACATCCTGTTGTGCGCATCATTGTCCGCGTTTGCTTTGTTCTTTCTTACTATAATAACCTATTTTGCCGGGATATACAACCGTTATCATAAGTGCAAATTTTATGTGGACGAAATAACCGAAAAGCTTGACAAACCTGATCGCTTCTGCCATAATAAGACACAAGCGTTGCGCAACATTTGTGTCTTATTGTTTTGAAAGGAGTAACTATGCCGCCAAAAAGCAGATTTACCAAAAAAGAAATTGTAGACGCCGCTTTGGACATCACAAGGGAAGAAGGTTTCCGTGCCGTCACCGCAAGGGCGCTCGGCACAAAACTGGATTCTTCTCCCAAGGTTATTTTCGGTCTGTTCACCAATATGGAAGAGCTTCAGCAAGAAGTGCTCAAAGCCGCCAATGACCTCTACCAACGCTATCTGCAGGAGGATATGGCGGCGGGTAAATATCCGCCCTATAAGGCATCCGGCATGGCATATATCCGGTTTGCTAAGGAAGAAACCGAGCTGTTTAAGCTGCTCTTTATGCGCACCAGAACCAAAAAGGAAGCGGAACAGCCCAGCGATGAAATGGATGAAATACTTGCCCTGATTCAGAAAAACACAGGGCTGACTGCCGAACAGGCACTGTATTTCCATCTGGAAATGTGGGTATTTGTCCATGGCATTGCCACCATGCTTGCCACTTCCTATCTGGAGTTGGACACGGAAACCATCAGCGCCATGCTGACAGACATGTATATGGGACTAAAAAACCGCTTTCAAGAATCGGAGGAAAACACATGGAAGCCATCAAAACCGTCAACCTGACGAAAAAATACAAAAACCTGACCGCCGTGGACGGTCTGAACCTGACTGTAAAACAAGGAGAGCTTTTTTCCCTGCTCGGCGTAAACGGCGCCGGAAAAACTACCACTATAAAAATGCTCTCCTGCCTGATGCCGCCCACAGGCGGAGATGCCTTTTTGAACGGAAACAGCATTCTGTCCGACACCGCCAAAGTAAAGGAAATCATCGGCATATCACCGCAGGAAACCGCCGTCGCCCCCAACCTCAGCGTGCGGGAAAATCTGAAGTTGATGTGCGGTATCTATGGTTTTACCAAAGAACATTCATCAAAAAAGATAGCCGAGCTCTCTGATTCTCTCGGGCTGCATGATATCCTGAAAAGA
>CAMWLB010000453.1 GCA_947174985.1 uncultured Lachnospiraceae bacterium
CCATTATGGATAAGCCGGATTCGTGGGTTGCGTTCCAGATTCTATTCTTGACTGGAATGCGTTTGGGAGAATTACTTGCCCTTCAGGTAAAGGATATAAACTTTGAGGAAGGGACAATTACTGTTGATGAATCCCTTGCGAGGATTGACGGAGAGGATTTGATTACTGCACCGAAAACGGAAAGTTCCATAAGGGTAATTACGATACATAGGGAACTACAGGAGGCGATCAGGGAGTATATTTCAACACTTTATCGAGCAAAGGCAGGCACACGTCTTTTTGCCGGACGGACAAAAAGTTTCTTTGAACATGAAATGGAACGGGGAATTAAGTTGTCGGGCGTAAAAAAGATAACTGTCCATTGTACCAGACACAGTCATGCAAGTATGCTCGTACAGATGGGATTTAGTCCTGTTGAGATTGCAAAGCGGTTAGGGCATGGGAAAGTTACGACTACGATTGAAACATACTGTCATCAGTCTATGGATGCACAAATAAAGATTGCGGACAGGCTTGGAAAAGTGGAGAGGGGTGAGGAAAATGGCGTGTAAGCGTGAGGACAGGTATCGGCATAATACAATCGCGTTTTGGTTGAGTGATGAGGAGAAGAGCAAAGTAGAAGCGAGGATTATATTGTCAGGGCTTCCCAAAGGCGATTATTATCGGAAAGCCATATTGGGACAGAAAGTGACGGTAAGTGCCGGAAATTATATGTCTAACAGAGTAGCAAAGGTTTTAGAGCAGATATTGGCGCATTTGAAAAGTGGAAATACAGAAGATGATAAATTACTGCTGGAGCTGCTAAAGCAGTTGTTGGAAATCCAGCAGAATGGGAATGTACTTGCTGTCAACAGGAGCATTTCGGAGACAGATTAGGTTGTTGGCGCAACTTAATCTGAGTGCAAACAGGACAAGCCTCTTTACATATATTTTGCAGATTTATTATAGCAGAGGCTTGTCCTGATGAAAAGAAAATTTAGTAATCAGGAGGGCATTTATTATGCAGAAATTTAATGGCGGTACAAAAATTATTATCGGTCTGGATCATGGCTACGGCAACATGAAAACAGCGCACAGGGTATTCAGGACAGGCGTGGAATGTTTTGGGGAAGAACCGATAGTCAGCATGAATTATATTAAATACAAGGATAAGTATTATGTGATCGGGGAAAATCACTTAATCTATCAGGGCAACAAGACAGATTCGCAGGACTTCTTTATCCTTACTCTTGCTGGATTGGCGGAAGAACTGAAATTCAGGGGACTGCATGAGGCAAAAGTAATTTTAGCGGTTGGACTTCCTCTTGCGTGGGCGAAAAGCCAGGCGGCGGATTTTAAGAAATATCTGATGAAGGAGCAGGAACTGCTTTTCTCCTTCCGCAAAGAAAGTTACAGGGTGCATCTGTGCGGAGTGGAAGTGTTTCCGCAGGGATTTGCGGCGGTATGTAATGCCGGAGCTATGAAAGGCTTTAACATGATAGCTGATATTGGCAATGGCACTATGAACGTGATGCAGATCGTTGACGGCAGACCATTGGAGAAAAGCCTTGTAACGGACAAATTCGGTGTTTCAATCTGTATGAAGGAAATACAAAAAGAACTGTCTAAATCAGCAGGGGAAAGCATACCGGAGGTTCTGATCGAGCCGATGCTGATAAACGGGTTACAGGGCAGAGCCGATGCAACGGCAAAGGTGGTAGAGCGCATTGCCACAGGATATGCAGAGAATATATTAAAACGCCTGATTGATTATGGATATAAAGAAAATCTGGTGCATCTCTATGTGATCGGCGGAGGCGGCTGCCTACTCAGGCATTACAGTGATATCGCTTCAAAGGGAAATGTGACTTTTATTGAGGACATCTGCGCCAATGCAAAAGGATATGAATATCTTGCATTGCAGAAACAGCGCAGACAGGCAGTGTAGAAATGAGGTTTTGGAATGAGAAAGACCTATAAATGCAGTAACATAAAGTTCTGCATGGAAGATGAAAACCAGCGCAGGACTTGGGAATACTTGCAGGGCGTTACGCGAAAAGAGGGTTCTTATGGGAAGATGCTATCCGAAGCCTTTGTAGCTACTTTTGACGGACGAATACAGTCTGAAGCAGATAAGACGGTAAATGATTCCCTTCTTCCGCTGGTACAAGATACGAATGTTCTCGAAAAGATGCTAGATAGGGTGCTGGAGAAAAAATTACATGAAATATTCCAAGAACTGCAGAAAGCCTTGACAGAGCAGATTAGCAACAGCTTTAAGGAATATGCTTCCGATTTTTATTCCGGCAAAGAAAACACTGCTGAAAATGCTGATGCTGACGGAATGGGGCAGATGCAGGAGACAGAATTATCAGAGGATATGATGGCGTTTGCATTTGCAATGGGCGAATAGGCGGTGCCGGATTTTTATATTCGGTACTCAATTCCGAAAAGGAAGCCTATGAAACGGTGCCGAAAAGTTTTGTTCGGTACCGCCGCCCATAGCGAATGACGGCGGTATTTTGCCGGAATGAGCAGTCTGCCGTATGGACTTTTCGGCAGACTATGCCGCTGTAT
>CAMWLB010000454.1 GCA_947174985.1 uncultured Lachnospiraceae bacterium
CTTCAAAGGTGACATAAATCAAAAAATACAGAAATCCCCTGAATATCAACATTGGTATGGTGATTTTCGCGGTTATCTTTCTCTATGTGTGTATCTGTATCAGTATGTATTTTAAGGACAACCACATCAGACCTTACGAGGTAAGGGAAGGCTCTCTTTCTTCTGAAAACCTCTACACCGGAATCATCATACGGGAAGAGAACATCATCACGGCAGAGGCCTCAGGATATGTCAATTATTATGCAAGAGAAGGCGAACGGGTTGCCGTCGGCAATCTGGTTTATACAGTAGACGAAACCGGCAGGCTTTCCGACTATATTAACAGTGAAGAACTGGGAACAAATGTCCTTTCCGATTCAGATTTACTCCAGTTGAAAAGCGAAATCGTCAATTTTGTGCATGGCTTTTCGCCGGAAAATTATGCTTCCACGTATAGTTTTAAATATGCAGTCAAGGGAACGGTGTTAAAGTTTGCCAATGTGTCCCTGATGGACAGCATAAACGATTTAAACAATGGGGAACTGCGCAGTATGGTGACACTTGCCCGCGCACCACAGTCCGGTATTGTGATGTACTGGACGGATGGGTACGAAGCTCTGAAGCCGTCGGAAGTAACCGCCAATATGCTGAAGACCTCTGACTATGAAAAAAATCAGTTGCTGAGCAATGAACTAATAGCAACGGAAGATGCCGTTTATAAAATCTGCAGCAATGAAAACTGGTCACTTGTCATTCAGGTGGATGAAGCAAGGGCTGCTGAACTGGAGCAGGCAGAAGTGGTCAAGGTGCGTTTTATGAAAAACCAGAATGAGTCATGGGCAAACATTACCATTCTGCACAACAGTGACGGCAATATTTACGCGCAGCTTTCCTTTACCAATTCCATGATAAGCTTCGTGAACGATCGTTTTCTGGAGGTGGAGCTGTTGTTACATGAGGAAACCGGTTTGAAAATTCCAAACAGTTCCATTGTGGAACGGGAATTTTTCCTGATACCGGAGGCTTATATTACCAGAAGCGGTTCTACGGATTCTTATGGCGTTTTGCGTGAAACTGTGTTGGAGGATGGCACGCCGAGCACTGCGTATATAGAGGTCAGCATATACAGTCTTGTTGATGGAGAGTATTATGTGGATGCGGGGGCGCTGCAGAGCGGAGACCATTTGTTTATGCCGGATTCTACAGAAACCTATACTGTCAGCAAACGTGATACCCTGACGGGTGTCTATAACATGAACAAGGGCTACGCCGACTTTAAGCAGATAGAAATCCTGTATCATAACGAAGAGTATTCCATTGTAAGGTCCAACACGGAATACGGGCTCAACGTATATGATTTGATTGTGCAGGATGCTTCCAGTGTGACGGCAGACCAATTTATTTACAAGTAAACATTTTCTATTTGAGCATACACAGGTAAGGCTTGTGATTTGCAGGGGATTATTATGATTACAGAAAATATTGCATTGGTGAAAAAAAATATGGAGATGGCATGCAGGAAGGCAGGCAGAAATCCGGATGAAGCATCCCTGATTGCCGTCAGCAAAACAAAGCCCGTAGAGATGCTGCGAGAGGCTTATGAGGCAGGATGCAGGGATTTTGGTGAAAACAAAGTGCAGGAGATTATGGATAAATATGGACAGCTTCCATCCGATATCCGCTGGCATATGATTGGGCATCTGCAGCGCAATAAGGTAAAATATATTGTGGATAAGGTGTTCCTGATCCACAGTGTCGATTCTTACAGGCTGGCATGCGAAATCAGCAAGGAAGCGGTTAAGAAGGGAATTGAAGTCAATATTTTAGTTGAAGTGAATGTGGCGGAGGAAGAGAGTAAATTCGGGGCGCATCGGGAAGAAGTGCTCGAATTAATAGAAAACATTGCAGTTTTACCGGGGATTTGTGTCAAAGGATTAATGACGATAGCACCATATGTAGAAAATGCTGAAGAAAACAGACAATATTTTGTGAATTTGCGCCAATTATCTGTTGACATAATGAGCAAAAACATTGATAATGTCAGTATGGGGATATTGTCCATGGGAATGACCGGAGATTATGTGGTCGCTTTGGAAGAGGGTGCCACTTATGTAAGGGTTGGCACAGGCATATTTGGAGACAGGAAATAGCATTTGTACCTGCAGTTACAAAGCAATGAGCATTGGCTTTGCTTCAGAGTGCAGGCTGCGGAAAGGCATGGTAGCGCATGGGAGTGATGGATAAGTTTTTAAATTATATGAAACTGAATGATGAGGACGATTATGACACGGATGATGATTATCTTGATGATGATGATTATGTAGATGAGCCTGTTAAGAAGTCCTATAAAGAGGATATGGAGGACAAGCCGGCGGCAAGAAAAACGGCGTCCAAGGTAACGCCCATGCCCAAGAGCAATACAAGAAGAATGCAGAATTCGAACGGCATGGAAGTATGCGTGATAAAGCCGACTTCGGTGGAAGACGCAAGGGAAATTACGGAGACGCTTCTCGCCAACCGGACCGTTGTTTTAAATCTGGAAGGTTTAGATGTAGAC
>CAMWLB010000455.1 GCA_947174985.1 uncultured Lachnospiraceae bacterium
CATATGTCCAATAAAAAGCATCTGGAGAAGGAGATTTATTTATTTCTAAAATCTCTCCTATGGTAGGATGGTGAAGAGTTATAAAAGGAGTAAGTTCATAGTCTTTTCCAGACATTAAAAATGCTTTGCTAAATTTTGTGCTCATGATGCCTGCACCTTCTTTGATTGCAGTTTGAAACATTATATATGGTTTGTTTACCGGCAAAATTTGTATTTGGAATATAGATATCCATACAAATGCAGATATTTCTTCTAAATATGCATATAAATCTCCATTCCGCCGCCTTTCAGTTGGCGGCACAAATAGTAATGAAAGTCTTCCAATCCTCCGCGTTATTGATAAAATAATTCTTAAAGAAGCTACACTACAAAGCACGGGGAGGTAAGTCGTAAGGACTTTCTTCGTTTTAGACAGCATATAAATCAGTGTAAGTTTCATCTTTCAAGCACAAATAAGTGGCTCTATCAGACCGTACAGTAAGAATTGTTTTAACTTCTCTGTTAAATGTGTGATGAAACAGTCAATGGCTTCTTTATCTCATTTGAAAGGAGTTTTGACCATGAAAGTTGTTTATCAAACCTGCTGTGGTGTCGATGTTCACAAATCTTTTCTCGTTGCCACAATTATCAAAACCACTTCCGGTATAGAGCCTTCTTATCACAAGAAGCGTTTCTCTACTTTCAACAATTCTATCCTCCAATTCAAAAACTGGCTTATTGAAAACCAATGCCGTGATGTCTGTATGGAATCTACCGGTAAATACTGGGTTCCTGTATTCAACCTTTTGGAGGGCGATATCAACGTCACCATTGCCAACCCCAAATGGGTAAAGGCTGTTAAAGGCAATAAGGATGATACGAAAGATTCCAAATGGATCGGGGATTTGTTTCGATTAGGTCTGGTTCCGGGAAGTTATATCCCCTGTAAACACATCCGTATCCTGCGTGAATTCACAAGATACCGTTACAAACTGACTTCCTGCCGTTCCAGCGAAAAGAACAGATATCAGAATGCGCTTACTGTCTGTAATGTCGCATTAGATTCGGTTGTTTCCGATATCTTCGGGAAATCAGCTACATCTGTTATTGACTGCCTGATCGAGCAATCCGACAATTACATCAACCACGAAGAAATAGCTTCCAGACTCCTCCGTTCCCTAAAGAAGAAGTCTGACAGTGTCATTGAATCCATCGAAGGGTACCAGATGACTGATTCCCAAAAATACCGTATGCGCCTCGTCCGCGCACATCTGGATTATATCACATCTACGATAAATGCTATAGACACTATGCTTCATTCTTTGGTTTCCCCTTATGAAAATGCTGTCCAGCTGCTGTGTACTATTCCGGGTGTTGACCGTAACAGCGCAATCACTGTTATCTCCGAGATTGGTACCGATATGACTCCGTTTTCTAATTCCAAACGCTTGTGCTGTTGGGCCGGATTAACTCCCGGCAACAATGAATCTGCCGGTAAGAAGAAATCTGTCAGGATAACACGTGCCGGTGTCTACCTCAAACCTGCATTGGTGCAAGCCGCCCATGCAGCTGTGAAATCCGATAAGTCGCCTTACTATAAGCAGAAATATGAGCGCATCATGAAACGCCGTGGTAAAAAACGTGCCATTATTGCCATCGCCCGGATGATCCTTACTGCCATCTACCAGATGCTGTCCACTGGTGAGGTATGGAATCCGACCGATTTATACAAAGTTGATATGCCTGAACCCCTGAAAGAAAAACAGAAGGAAAAGGCTATCAAACAAGCTAAGAAACTACTTATCCGCGAGGGAATATTCACCGAATCGCAGATAGTTTCTTAACACTTTATAACAATACATTTTTTCAAAGGCTGCCATAAGACAGCTTGTTTAAGTGCGCCATTTATCGGCTGCCCTCTACTTTCTTTCACAGTAGAATCACCTCCTGCATACAGGATAACATCAGGAACCGGGCCTGTGCACTGTCAGGGTATCTGACAGTATCCGGGAGGAAGGGAGCGGACGTGTATCTTCGGGCGGAGCCTGATGCAGGGCTGGAGGAAGGAATGCCCTGTGGAGCGGAAAAAAAAGGAGAGGGGACCGTGGAGGGAGGAAGGGCAGACGGTAAAGAGCGCTTCGGGTGTTTCTGCGTCCTGAGCAAAGGTATGGAGGGCAGCCATGAATTCCTTAGAATCGAGGACAAATCGTTTTTTGATGCGGTAATAGGTGCTTTCGGAGATATCAAAGTGTGCACAGAGAGAAAGAACGGAGGGGAACTGTCTGGTGAGCCTGGCATAAAGGAGGGAGACGAGGAAGCCAAGTGAGTAAGAAGAATACGGGATGATGACAGATAGGAGCAGGGCATGTGAGGAGGTACAGGAAGAACACAGGACGGAGCGGATGGCCATCAGACGGTCACACACATGGCCGTCATGATAACAGACGAGATGGCGTTTGTAGGAACCGTTCCTGCACAGTGCGGAGGACGGGGCGTGGCAGGAAGGACATCCGGAGACCATGGAAAAGCAGAGGTTTTCCATAAGGGAGCAGA